>JAFLJX010000109.1 GCA_022712785.1 Mycoplasmatota bacterium
ATCATTAATAGCTTTAAATGATACATTGTGTCTTTCAAACTCATATATCATATTTTGCAGGTCTCTTGAGTTTCTAGCTAGTCTTGATATCTTAGTAAAATATACTTTATCAATAATACCAAGTTCAACATCTGTAATAAGTAGTTTTAACCCTTTTCTTTCATCCATACTCTTACCAGATATTCCACCATCTTTATATACAAGATAATCTTGTTTCTCCCTTTCGGCTTCGTTAATTAGTTTTTCTTCTTGGTCTTCAAAGGAGAATCCTTCTTTAAGTTGTTTCTCAGAACTTACCCTAATGTATAGACCAATCTTCTTATTCATTTTGTTCATCAGATTTCTCCTCTCTTTCTTTTTCTAATTTAATTACTAGTAACTGATATAACAGTTCTAGTATTTTATTATTCTTTATGTTTTCCATGTGATACACCTTCCATCATTAATTTTAATAATGGATTGTTAAGTGCTTCATAGAAGACTAAGAATCTCTAAACAAATGCATATAAAAAGCCTAGAAATTAATCTAGACTTAATATTGTTAAAGATTATATAATTATTTCTTTTAAGGTTAATACTTTATCTACTGCTTGAACTATCCATGATTCCAAATATCTAGGTGGTTTAATATTTAAAGGCCACATATGCTTTTGAATTATATCAATCTCGATATGATTAAGAGTAGTGATTTTATTTGCATTTTCTAAAGCTATCTTTGAATGTTTAGTTCCATGAAGCCCAACGTGAGAATCTTTGTTATGCCAATCATATAAGTAAAAATCATGTAAGAATGCACCTCTTGCCGCTGAAACACAATCAAGTTTTAGCGATTTTGCTATTTTATAACTAAGGTATGAGACTCTAATAGAATGCTCATAACAAGAAGTGTTCTTGTGGTGTTTTATGGTTTTCATTGATCTTACTAAATCATTTCTGTTAAGATCTGAAATACTTTTCCTAAAGGTCATTTCTTTGTTGATTTTGCTCTTCTTGTTTATCTTCTTCATCTGTTTTCCTTACTTTTCCTAGTTTTGGAAACTTATTGTAAATTCTGCTTGATAAATCAGAAATATTAGCTAGCAATTCTAGTTCAGATACTCTTTGAAGTAGATGTGACTTCATTTTTCTGTTTTCTTTTCCAATCATCAATCTCAATTTATCAATTTTAGATTTCATGTTTTGTCTATTATACTTAAAGTCATTTAATATCTCGGATAATACTGTTTGATATTTTGAATAAAGATCTTCTTTTACATCATTTAGCATTATGATAAACTTCTTAATTCTAGCTAATTCCATAATAGTTACAACAGAATCGGCAATATAAGTTAATGAAACAACAATTAATCCTATTGTTAAGAATGCATTTGGTAAAGCATTGTAGATTTGAGATAGAATAGGATTCGTAAATCTCCATAGGATAAATCCGCCTACCCCAAACATTATAGTATAATCCAACGCTACTCTTCCATGTAAATTGAATCTCTTATAAGAGTAATCCCACCATCTTTGTTTAAATAACGACTCTAAAATCCATGATGTCCCGTACTCCCATATAATTGAAATGAACGATACAATCAAGAGTTGAATAATTATAGTATAAAATCCATTTAGGTTATCCAAGTTAATGTAGTCTAACAATAGAATAACACTTAAGCAACAGTACCCGTAAATTGGGATGTATGGGCCTCTCAAAAACCCTCTATTAATATATTTTCTTTCCTTTAGTGATACAAAAGGAGTTTCCCACAGCCATCCAACAACTGAATAAAACAAAAACATGAATATTACTTTTTGAATCATTATTAGTCCTCACATTATTATATTTTTTTATTCTTAAAATATCTCATAGTATCATTATAACCAAGCTCATATAACCTTTTGGAATGTTCAACTGTAAAATCTAACACCCCCCCTAATTTTTCCTTACTTTTTATCTCATGAATTATAACATCAGGATACTTCTTCTTTATACCTTTCAATGTATTGAAGAAAGCAATATTGATTAATATAATCTCATTACATCCATTTTCTACTAGTGGAGTAACAGGTGTATTGTCAAAAATTCCTCCATCATAGTACTTCTTATTATTGTTAATCACTGGAGAAAAGACTATTGGTATTGAACATGATGCTTTGATGATGTTTATCGCATTACTATTACTTAAATTATTAATAGATATATATTCAACTTTCTTGTCCTTATATACATAGTGACGTATAGAAGATTTTACCAATTCAAAAACACCTTTGTTTTTATTACCACTTTCTGAAATTGTTACAAAAACTTCATTTGATTTAAATTTATCAGTATATATTTTACTTATTAAAACTTCCTCAAATACTTCCATACTATAAATCCCACTATCAAGTGCTTTAAATCTTTCTTCTTTAAGTTTACTCACTATTGATTTAGGTTTAACTAAAGGGTTATCAGGAATGCTATACCAAATCTTTTTTGCTTCAGATATTTTATTAGTTGCCAAAACTGCAACATTGGCAGCACCTATAGAAGCCCCTGAAAATGTTCTAATATTCTTATATATCTTTAGATCATCAAGTGCTTGAACTGCACCAATTTGATAAGCACCTCTTGCTCCACCACCAGACAAACATAGTCCTATTTTTCTCATATTACTCCTCATTCCTTAAGTTTAGATTTCTTTTTTCAACTATTAAACATCTCTATATACTTCAATCACAATGTAGGAGTTTCGTGTTTATTTTCAAGTAAATCTATCATCATTTTTACACAATTGTCAGTTTCACCAGACTTTTCATTTTTAAACCAATCAATAATTACTCCAATAAATCCATTTGCGTAGAATCTCAACAGGTAATCAGATTCATTATTCAGTTTTAGTACTAGATCGGAAGA
>JAFLJX010000110.1 GCA_022712785.1 Mycoplasmatota bacterium
CCTACACTTTGCCATTTAGCAATTAGTGATGCTTGATTATCAATCACCTTCAATAAGAATTTATAATATTTGTTTTCTTCAGTTGTTATTTCAGGGTAATGTCTATTAATAGTATAGTCAGCTATTTTTTTTAATTCTGAGGTATTATTATTTGAGTAAGAAAATTCAAAAGTACCCACTCTAATATGACTTTTTGCTATTCTCACTAGAATTGCTCCATCATGCATAACTTCTCTTCCAACTTTTTCATTTGTTTTAAGGACGGCCAAACTTCTTGAAGTAGGAATATTCAGGTAGTACATAGCTTCACTTATCAAATATTCTCTTAACATCGAACTAAGTGTTGCTTTTCCATCACCTCTTCTTGAGTAAGGAGTTGTCCCAGAACCTTTTAATTGAATATCAAATCTGTTCCCCATATTTGTTATGTGTTCACCTAACATTAATGCTCTACCATCTCCAAGATTCGTAAAATGACCAAACTGATGTCCTGAATATACTTGAGAAAATCCAGACTTAATATCATTATTAAAACATCCAGATAATATTTTTATTCCTTCTTCACTCTTTAAATACTCTAACTTTAAATCCAGTTCTTTGGCTAATCTATCATTAAAAATTTTAATATTAGAAACATAGTTATTTTTCAGATTAGTAATTGAATACATATTAGTATTTAACTCTAAATATGTATTTTCAAAATTAAATCCAGTAACTGTTGATTTCATTTTTTCACCTCAGTTTAAATATAATTATTTAGTATCAATATATTGTCATCATTAAGAACCCACTAAACGCCGGATTGTTTGGCCTAAGTGATGGAATAACATTTTCTTTAAGTTCATTAATGTATATTCTATACTTATGATAAAAATCATAGTTTACTCTTGGTGTATACTTAATACCTTCAAGTTCTAAATAAGTAATTATTTTTTTAACTGTTGTTGGCTTGACAAATACATCATAATCAAGATTCCAATAAGCTCTCCAAACTGTTATAATTGGCCACTTAGCAAGTTTATATGGAGCTAATAACGAAATCATCATATTAAACCCTTGTTCTTCTTCACCATGAATTAACTCGTAAATACTATCCATTAGAAAGTGTTTTTCTAGGTTATCTAATTCTTTAGCAAAATCTCTGAAATTCATTTTTTCAAATATACTCACCATACTTGATTTGCTTACAACTTTAATAACGTCATCATATACACTAAGACCTAGTTTCATATTTTCCTTAGAGCAAACTCTTTTTAAATATTCTGAAACTTTGTACAAGTTATGTTTTTTATTAATTTTTATCATTTCTTCACTCTCAAAACCTTCTGGATATTGAAGTAAGAAATCACTTTCTAATCTAATTAACTTATTAATATTCAATTGCATCACTCCTTAGTTTAATAATACAATAAATTTAATAAAGAACACTGCACTATGCATATTTTTAAATATAATTATACATAAGATAAATAAGAGTTTCTACTATGGATAGGAATAATTGTATTAAGTTGTATGACATTCTTCTTAAGTGCACTTAGACGACTTCCTTTCGGAATAGCATATAACAAACTAAGTTGATTTAGTATTACAATAATCAGAATGATCATATTTACTTTTATTGCTTTATCACTATCAATTTTTATCATAAAAACTAAAATACTAAAAAGCAATAACCAGTAATTGGTTATTGCTTTTACAAATTTCTATGGGTTCCATCACAATATGGTGGAGTTTTCGTTTTTTTACATGTACATAATTTTTTTGTTTGATCCTCACTCACTGTAACTTGTAGTGGTTCACAGAAGTATCCTTCATGAGATCCATCACAGAATGGTTGGCTCTTACTTTGTCCACATTGACACCAATGGTACGTTTTACCTTTTTTTAAGTCTACTGAAATTGGTTTAAACTCTCTTTTGTCCATAAGCACACTCCTTTTATATATTATAACATATTTCAAAAAAATTGCATAAAAAAAGCCGCAAGCGGCTTTAAATATTAATTATAAACTTACGATATTTGCAGCTTGAGGACCTTTGTCACCCTCAACTACGTCAAAGCTTACTGCTTCTCCATCTTCAAGTGTTTTGAAACCATCTTTTTGAATTTGAGAGAAATGTGCGAATAAATCTTCTCCGTTTTCATTAGTGATGAACCCAAAACCTTTTTCAGCGTTGAACCATTTTACTGTACCAGTCATATGTATTACCTCCATTTTATATTTTTGATTTGTTACAACTGCAAATATAAATTAAGGTAACATAGTTATCTATTTGTATTTAACATTCATACTTCATCTACTCCATATTACACTGTTTTAGAATAAATGCAAGGTATATATTCTTTTTTTTACAAAATATCTTTTTTATATCCTAAATACCCCATTAATATAATGTCGGTAACATAATTGTATCAATGACAAAATCAACACAGTTTTCAATCTTTTCTTCTTTAAAATAGTAATTTTCAAGAGGTATCCATTCCTCTTTCCATTTTTTTAACATTGATTCACCATTACGTGATAGTATTCTTTCTAATTGCAATTTCTCGTCAATAGTAATAAATATAGAAAGTGTATAGTACTTACGTAACCTTTTGTGCATTGAATATGCTCCCTCAATAATTATAACAGGTTTACTCTTTTGTGAAATCCCTGTCTCTAGTTGTTCCTTTTTACAATTGAAATTATTAGATAAGATTTCATTTGAATTTAAATTCTTCATAATTTCATCTTCTAATCTTTCATAGTCTACATTTCCTCCACTTTCTGATAATCTGTTTTTGTTCTTCTTACTTTTAGGAAGAAAATAATTATCCGTATGAAAAAGCAATGCACCAAGCTTTTTACTCAAAGTTTCACCAAAAGTAGTTTTTCCTGATGCACTTGGTCCCTCTATTGCAATCACTACTTTTTTATTGTCTTTTATTTGTCTCTTAATTTCCTCTAATAAGATCATGTAATCACCTACTTATATCTTATCATATAACAAGTTATTCTCTATCTACCATTTCTTAAAATATTAAAAAAGAGAAATACAATTTAATGCACTCTCTTTTCAACATATATTTTTGTTATGAATAATCCTTTCTGCAGTCAATCTGAAAATCAAAACCATGTTTAAGATCACAAGAGAAAAAATGTAGAACTAAATAATCTTTATTTTTTTATTTTATAGCCCCATATCTACTGTTTTTATATAAAATTAGTGTATCCTATAGAAATACTAATTATACGTTACGTTAACTAAACACAATCCTTTTCCAGGAACTGTATATCCTGCATCTTCACGTATCCCACTTGTAAAAATTTGCTGAATTACATCAATATCCTTTTTAGATTGTCCAATCTCAATAAGTGTACCAACAATAATTCTAACCATGTTATACAAGAACCCATCTCCATATATATCAATAATAATCATAGAACCTTCATTTGAGATCTTTATGTTTTTAATATCTCTAATTGTATTTTTCTTTTTGCTTTTTGTAGAAAAACCAAGAAAATCATGTTTTCCTATAAGTAATTTAGCTGCTTCCTTCATTTTATCAATACTTAAAGAATCTTTCATCCAATAGCTAGTTTTTCTTTCAAAAACACTAGAATGAATCCCATTCCAAATTTTATACTCGTAATGTTTTTCCAAAACATTAAATCTCGAATGAAATTTCTCATCCACTATTTCAATATTGATTACCGCAATATCTTCCGGAAGATAGTGGTTTAGATATTTGTATATATCTTCAGTAGTGTGTGTGCTATCTGCATGGAAATTTGCTATTTGACTCATTGCATGAACCCCAGCATCGGTTCGACCAGAACCAATTATCTTTATATCATATTGATATAATTCAGATAATACTCTTTCAATCTTGAATTGAATAGATTTCACGTCATCTTTCAATCTTTGCCACCCTCTATAATTTGTACCATCATATGAAATTGTCATTTTATAGTTTTGCATTTCACTACTCATTATCTCACTTCTTTCTTGAATATATAAATTTAAAAGGCTGTTTTTTGCTTATTATATGCATATATTGTACTTAACACGCGTTATTCTGCATATTATAATAATAAAAACTCTTTTTTTATCATTTCGATTTCTTTTTTATCGATATATGCTGTTTGTGCAAAAGTTTCCCATCGTAATACCGAGTTTCTTACTTCCTCTATGACTATCACAGCTTCTTTTTCTTTTATCTTCATTGAACTAGCTGCGAATAGCAAGTCTTCTCTTAATATATTCTCACGTTTTGAATTAATTGTCATTTGATGCTTGGCAGTCCATTTTCCTTTAGGATTGTAGGAATAAGTTATGTCATAAGCAGGTGACAAAGACCAACTCCCTTTTTTATCCATTAAAAATGAAATGTTTTTCACGTGATCATCTTGATTTCTAACCATAACATTGAATACCATTCTTCTAAAAAATTGTTTATTCTCACTCACCCCAATCCCCAATTGATACATGGTATGGGTTGTGCGTTCATAACTCATTGCACCAGAATCATTATAATCAATATGTGCTATGGCACCTAAAGTTTGCATATGTAATTTTTCCATTTGGCCTTTATCGTTTGTATATCTATCAAACCTTTTTGTCATAAAATGATAATACCCATCTTTTTCTAATAACCTTGACTCACTCATATTAATTTTTGCATCAATCGCCATAAGATAATATGCATATTCTCTTCTTGTAAATGAAGTTTCGTCTTTTTGATTCACTCCATCTAGTTTTAGTATCCAATAAGAAAATCCTTTCCCTGCATCTAGTTGCCCAGATTTAATTATATCAGTATCTTCATTGTATGCAATAATCGCTTTTGCTCTAGCACCACCAGCTGAAGTTCCTACTTTAATAATCTCTTCCAGTTCATCCTTACTTTTTGCACTAAAACGCTCTTTTTCGTTAATTATTTCATTACTTAACTTGACTAGTTTGTTAATCTCTATATCTTCCACTTCATTCAATTCAAGATGCTGATTCGGATAAAATTCTAGTGCTCCCATACCCCTTTTACCAATATAACATAATCTTTCAATAATTGTGAATGACTCCTGTGATCTATCTTGAGAATCTAACCATGCATTAATAATTTTATCCCCATATCTATCTGGTAGTGAATCTGATAATAATCCAGGTAATCCTTTAAAACTATCTAACGAAAGAGTTCTGAATTGATAAATTTCTTTTGATAACTTCATCATTACAGGAGATAACTCTATCTCACTTGTCACAAAATCATCATCATACTTAAAATTTGCATATGGAGCATTTTGATCAATAGATACAGTTCCAATTTTTCTTCCCCATAACATCACTTCAGCAACAATCATTCTTCATCTCCCCATTTCCATGGAGATTTTCTATTGGTCTTAACAGAAGACACTCTTTTCCTAGAATGTCCTAAATTCAGAACATCTTCAGGATTTGTTTTTACATCTGGTATAAACAAATTTAGTTCTTGGAGAATTCTTAATACTCTTAATATTGAAATTAAATTGTTTAATGAAATATTTTCACCATTTTCAAACCCACCTATAGTCCTAAGGGAAACTCCAGACTTAGAAGCCAACTCCTTTTGAGTTATAGATAACGCAATCCTTTTAGACTTTACTCGTCTACCAATCTCTTTAATTATCACTTCATTTTTTTCAAATCCATGTATTCTCATATTATCACCTACATTCATTATACACTACAAATATTTAATAAGCAATATTGTACACTTTGTAGAGCTGGAGGCCCATTAACCGCAATTTATTGCCTTTTATAATTATTGATATTATATCTTTCAATATTTTTTGGATGATTTTACCCGTTTTGCAAAATGCATAGTGTATCACCCCTTAATCATATAAATTCATTTAAAATCGTGTATTCCAAAATGTAATCGTGTAGAGCATTCTAAATTCATACTATTTTTGTATCAAAATAGGTCATTATATATCTATTATGTTACTCCTTTAAAATAAAGCTTAAATCAGCAAATGCCTCTATTATTATATAAAAAGGCCTAATACAAATTATATTAGACCAATACACTACTAATGGTGGGGTTGAATGTCCTTGAATGATATCTGCGTCCAGGAACTAATCAGTAATCTTTTTTAGTAATTTATTTATTTTTATTGTTGCGATATTGTATATTAACACGAGATCAACACCGTCATACTCATGTGAAATTATATTGCGTAATCCTGATATATTTATCCAATCAATATCTGTATGTGTTTCTTTATAGTTATCTGAGATTTTTTTTACTGATTCACCTATTTGCTCTAGATTCAATATTACTGCATCTATTTTTTCTTCATTTAAAATGAAAATTTCGTAAGAATCCGTATTTCTCATAAATCTATTGATTTTTTGTATGTACTTTATAACTCGTTCTAAATGTTTAAGGTCTTTCATAGATTGCAACTCCTGTTTTCATGATTTCATTGTATATCTTCGAATCAACAAGAACAGTTCTATTACTTAGAAGATCGATTTTTTTATGAAGGTGCATTCTGAGTTTTTCTGTTACTCCATAAAATTCCAATCCAAAAATGTCTGACTCCATATACAAATTAATATCACTTAATGGTGACGCGTCACCATTAACATATGAGCCGAATAAATA
>JAFLJX010000268.1 GCA_022712785.1 Mycoplasmatota bacterium
CAAGAAGAAAAATGGCGAAAGCTTCTACTAGAACATAAAACAACAGATATGACAATCAAATCATACTGTAAAATAAATGATGTGAAAGTACATCAATTTACGTATTGGCGTAATAAGATTGAAAGAGGAATAGTTAGGGAAAAGAAATCAAAATCTACATTCATCAAAGTAGCTACGGTTAACAAAGAATCAATAAACTATGATGATTTATCAATTGTCATAAATAAAATCAAAATTAATATTCCAGTTAATTTTGATTCATTTAATTTAACTAAACTAATAAAAGTGGTACAAGCAATTGATTAATTTAGATAAGATAACTAATGTGTATCTCAGCAGCAATTTCACAGATTTACGTAAAGCAATTGACGGATTATCAATTATCGTAGAAACAGAATTTGAGTTAGATTTGTTCGAACCATCATTATTTATTTTTTGTAATAAAGCAAAAAATAAAATAAAGATATTACATTTTGATAATGGGTTTTGGTTATATTACAGAAGGTTAGAACAAGGAAAATTCAAATGGCCAACATCAGAGGATGAAATCTATAATATAACATTTGATGAACTAAAATGGTTAATAAACGGGCATGAGTTAAGGTTAAAAGAACGAAAATTCAAGAATATAAACAGAGTAGATTTTTATTGAAAATAAACGTTATAAAACTCGAGTTTCTCATTGAAAAAACTACAAAAGTGAACTTTAGGCTGTAATAAAGTCGCTAAGTTCATTTTTATTTACAAAAATGTTGTACTATACGGTAAAGTATGTTATAATGGATACATGGCATTTATTATAAAGAGAAAGAACCGTGAAGGTAATTATTACGTCTATCTTGTTGAGTCTTACAGAATCAAGGATAAGACCCATACAAGGACGTTAGAATCCTATGGTAGACTAGAACTTATGGAGAAAAACGAACCAGGTGCTTATGAAAGATTAAGAAAAGAAGCACAAGAAGGGTTGATTGGTCGTACAATTCCAAAAAGACTAGAAGTATCATATGATTCAGAAAAAGAGATTTCATATGAGATCAAACAGTATGGATGGAAATTATTCGAATCCATCTTTGAGATGATTCATGTCAAAGATGCGTTAATGGCAACATTTAATGATTCAAATAAAGTATCTGAACTTTTAGAAGTATTAAAACTTCTTACGTATCAAAGAGTTTTAAATCCAGGAAGTAAGCTTTATACACAAAAAACACAAGGCGATATGTTTGGTGATTGGAACATTAACGAAAACAAAATGTATCGTTCTTTAAAAGATTTCGCTATAACTAAAGAAAACATCCAAGTAAAAGCGCATGAAGGGATTACGCACCATATAGGGCGCCAAGCAACACTAGTTTTTTATGATGTGACTAACTATTACTTTGATATTGATAATAATGATCCAGACACAATGGATGAAGAAACTGGAGAGATTACGGAAGGATTCAGAAAGAAAGGGCCTTGTAAATCAAAAAGCGGTAATCCAATTGTTCAATTAGGACTATTTATGGACATGAACGGTATACCAATTTCTTACAAACTATTTAAAGGGAACACAGTAGATGTGAAGACTTATATCCCCGCAATTGAACAAGTAAAAAAACAGTTTGGATTAGAGCGAATCATAGTCGTAGCAGACAAAGCAATGAATAGTAAGGGGAATGTAATACTTACTTCTAATAACAAAGATGGATGGCTCTTTTCCCAAAAACACAGAGGGAAAAGAGGCGCAAATAAAGCAATACAAGACTTTATTCTAGATGATAATGACTGGGAATTTAATAAGAAAGCAACATTCGCAAAAAAATCAATGATCCATCAAAGAAAACTTGAAGACGGGCTTCTAGTAAGTGAAAAGATAGTTGTTACATGGAATAAAAAATATGCGATAAGAGAGAAGATACGCCGAGACGGCGCATTAGATTACGCAAGAAAACTTACAAACCCAGAACTCTTTAGACAAACGGCTAAAAGAGGTGGAAAGAAATACCAAGAAATCATGTATAAAGATAAAGAAAGCAATGAGTTAAAGCCATTTAATCCATTAATAACTATTAATCAAGATAAAGTAGACTTTGATGAACTCTTTGATGGCATTAATGTTTTTGTTACAAGCGAAATCGATATGAGTGATGATGACATCATCACTCATTACGGTAGTTTGTATAAGATTGAAGATTGTTTTAGAGTCACTAAAACAGAATTCAACGCTAAA
Source organism: Mycoplasmatota bacterium (assembly GCA_022712785.1). Lineage (GTDB taxonomy): Bacteria > Bacillota_I > Bacilli_A > Izemoplasmatales > Izemoplasmataceae > JAFGXW01. The sequence continues at coordinate 2,216 of JAFLJX010000268.1, forward strand.
CCTGTTTATGTACGACTAGAAGAACATATAGAAGCACACTTCTTAACTTGTTTTCTATCATTAATTATTATCAGGGTCTTACAACATAAAACAAACTGGAAGTTTAGTGCTAGAAAACTAATAGAAGCAATCAATAGCGCAAGAGCAATAGAATTAACAAAGGGATTCTATAAAGTAACAGCAAACAAGGATTTAAAAGAATTATTTAAAATACTAGATATAGATTTTAATAAAGAAATAGTTCGACAAGAAGACTTAAAAAACTTCAATAAATCTTGGTGTACTACAAAATAAATTACTTAAAAAACACTATCTATGGCTAATTTAAGCCTTGGATAGTGTTTTATGTTCTTTATTAGGAAATTCTAAATACTGAATCAAACAAAAAAAGTATACTCTTGGGAAAAGAGTATACAAAAGAATTAAGATATGATTATTTCTTGAAATCAGAGTTATAAATATCAA
>JAFLJX010000111.1 GCA_022712785.1 Mycoplasmatota bacterium
GCATGTGTAAGTTTGTTTTTGAATGGTAAAATCAAGTTTTTAGATATCGAAGAGATTGTTAGTGAATGCTTAAATGCGTTTCCTAATGAGTTTAATATAAATCTTGATAAGATAATAGAAAGAGACCTAGTGGTTAAAGACTATGTTTTACGTAAATATAGTTAGAGGACGTGATGATTATGAGTGTTTTATTTAGTATTATTGTTTTTATACTTGTATTGGGGTTAGTAATCGTAATACATGAGTTTGGACATTTTGTTATGGCAAAGAGAGCTAATATATTATGTCATGAGTTTAGTTTTGGAATGGGACCTATTTTATGGTCTAAAAGAGTTGGAGAAACTTTATACTGCATTAGGGCAATCCCGATTGGCGGGTATGTAATGATGGCTGGTGAAGAAGTTGAAGATGAAGTTGTTAAAGTTGATAAAGATGTAAGATTAATATTTGATGATTTTAACAATGTTGAAAAAATTATACTTGATGTTGATAATGAAAAATATGATAAGTATGAAAGAGTAACTGTAACTCATGTTGACTTAAGAGGTGAGAATGATGAGCCTTTATATATTAATGACTACACAGTGAAAAGAAATGCTATTTATGTTTTTAAAAATAGAGAGTTGCAAATAGCTCCTTATGAAAGAAGTTTTGAATCTAAAACTAAATTAGAGAGGTTCTTAGCTATATTTGCTGGACCATTTATGAATTTTGTTTTAGCTATTGTAATATTTACATTTGTTAACTTATTTATTGGCTTCCCAGAAATGGATAGTACTGTTCTTGGTAGTATTGGAGAAGGATTGCCCTCTTATGGGAATTTAGAAGAGGGAGATGAAATAGTATCTATTGAAGGTGTTTTAGTAGATGACTGGCAAGATATCTCAGAAGAAATAGATAACAATATTGGTGATAGATTAATTGAGTTTGAAATTATTAGAGATGGTAACAATCAAACAGTGTCAGTTACGCCGATATTAATATTTTATAGCCTTGGATTAAGAACTGCAGAAGATATTATAGATTTACTAATTATTGAAGACGTTAACAAAGATTCTAAGGCTTATGATGCAGGCTTCGTTGGTGGAGACCGGATATTGACCATTAATGGTATACCTGTTGTTGACTGGCATGATGTTAGTAATTTTGTTAGTGATAATGCATATGGTGAATTAATGACATTTACTGTTTTGAGAGAAGGTAATGAAGAAACTATAACCATAGAACCTCACGATTCTGAGATACTTGAATATAGTGGAGTTATGCCTGTTGAGAATTATATAGGGATTAGTCCTGAATATAACTTCAACTTCTTTAAGAGTTTCACTCATGCATTTACAAACACAAAGGATGCAGCAATGATGATCTTTAATACTATAGGATTATTATTTAGTAATGAAAATGTGGGTGTTGGTGATTTAGCTGGACCTGTTGGAATTTATTCAATTACATCAGCTGCTTTAAGAGGAGGATTATTCACTTTACTTGGGTGGATTGCACTCTTAAGTGTTAACCTCGGGGTAATTAACTTATTACCAATTCCAGCTCTTGACGGTGGTAGATTGGTGTTTTTGGCCTATGAAACAATAACAACTAAACAACCAAACAAAAGAATTGAAAACACACTTCACTATGCAATGTATTTAATGTTGCTTGGGCTGTTTGTTTATATAACATTTAATGATATATTAAGATTATTTAATCTGAAATAGGAGTGATTCGATGAAACAAAGTCTATTATTTGTGCCAACTTTAAAAGAGGCACCTAAAGATGCAGATGTAAAAAGTCATAGATTAATGAGTCGTGCAGGTATTATTAAACAGGTTGCGGCTGGAATTTATACTTATTTACCTCTGGGATATAGAGTTATTAGGAAGATTGAAGAAATAATTAGAGAAGAATTGGATAAAATCGGAGCAAGTGAATTACTAATGCCTGCATTACAACCTAAAGATTTATGGAATGAATCAGGAAGATGGGATAAGTATGGACCTGAGTTAATGAGATTGACTGACCGAAAAGATAGAGATTTTTGTTTAGGGCCAACTCATGAAGAGGTAATTACTCAAGTTGTTAGAGATTATGTAACCTCTTATAAGAAATTACCTTTAGCGCTTTTTCAAATTCAAACTAAGTTTAGAGATGAAATGAGACCTAGGTTTGGACTTATGCGTGGACGAGAGTTTATAATGAAGGACGCTTATACATTTAGTGAAACTCCAGAAGATCTTGATAGATGGTATAAACTATTTACTAAAGCATATATTGACATATTCAATAGATGTGGATTAGACACCAAAATAGTTAGTAGTGACGTTGGACAAATTGGTGGAGACGAAGCCGATGAGTTTATGGTTATGAGTGAAGTTGGAGAAGATACTATTACTTATTGTGATAAATGTAGCTACGCCGCTAACCAAGAACACAGTTTGTTAAATACCGGTGGTAAATGCCCTGTGTGCGACGGAACCATTAACACTGCAAAAGGTATAGAAGTTGGAAATATTTTTAAACTAGGGACTAAATACAGTGATTCAATGCATGGTACGTTCGCAGGTAGAGATAATAAACCTCAACCAATGATAATGGGTTGTTATGGTCTTGGCATTAGTAGAACTCTAATGGCAAGTGTAGAACAGCACTCAACTGAGAATGGCATTGTCTGGCCTAAAGAGATTGCACCATTTAAAGTTCATATAATTCCAGTAAACAAAAAAGATGAAAATCAATTAAACCTAGCTTATGAAATCTATAATACTCTTAAATCTAACGGTGTAGAGGTTCTTATAGATGATAGAGATGAAAGAGTTGGAAGTAAGTTCAAAGATGCTGATCTAATTGGTATACCATTTAGAGTTGTTGTTGGTAAGGATGCATCTGAGTTAAAAGTGGAATTTAGCAATCGATTAAAAGATGAAAAAGAGTTGGTATTAGCAAGCGAAATTTTAGCCCTTATATAATATAGAAATAGAGCCCCTAATTATCGGGGCTTTTTTGTTGCTTTAAAAGAGGCTTAATTTAGTTCGAAATAAAAAACAAAAAAAAGAAACAAAAGTGTTGACAATAAGTCGTGATTTATATATACTTGTAATTGCGGTCCAGGAAATCCAATAAGGGTTTTGAACCGTTTAAAAATGCTTTGAAACAAAGTAGTTGGACACCATTTACTTGATGGAAAAATACTTTGAACAAAAGTGTTGACATTATTAATCAAATTTTATATACTCTTTATTGCAGCACCAAAAACTTCGGTTTCAAACGCTGTGAAAAAGAAGCATCAAAAACACACTAAAAACTTTTGTAAAAGTGTTGACATATTATTCTAGATATAGTAGAATATTATACGCACGCTACATTCGAAGTGTGTGACCAAATTAGGTCTTTGAAAACTGAATAGAACAAACAAAAAAAATGAGTTTAGAACTTTTGAATAAGTTAAGAATCAATACAATTCATAAATTTATGGAGAGTTTGATCCTGGCTCAGGATAAACGCTGGCGGCATGCCTAATACATGCAAGTCGAACGAGATCTTCGGATCTAGTGGCGAACGGGTGAGGAACACGTAAGAAACCTGCCCCAAAGACGAGGATAACTATTGGAAACGATAGCTAATACTGGATAGGATATAAGGCCGCATGGTCTAATATTTAAAGGAGCCTTCAAGCTCCACTTAGGGATGGTCTTGCGCAGCATTAGCTAGTTGGTAGGGTAACGGCCTACCAAGGCGACGATGCTTAGCTGGTCTGAGAGGATGAACAGCCACACTGGGACTGAGACACGGCCCAGACTCCTACGGGAGGCAGCAGTAGGGAATTTTCGGCAATGGGCG
>JAFLJX010000264.1 GCA_022712785.1 Mycoplasmatota bacterium
ACTCTTAACAAATTGTACTACAGCTCCTACATAAGGTATTGTGAAAGAATGTTGTCCTAGAACATCATCTTCTCCTATTACCCAGTAATCACTATAGACATCATTTGATTCAGCAAAATATCCATGTGTTTTAAATACCAAATCACCTTCGGCATTCTCATTAATTGAATAAATATAATGAGTAACTATCTCTTTTTCACCATCATAGTTGATATCTGCGTAAAAAGTTATGATATCTTCTACAGCTAATTCATCTACTTTTGGTTTTGAAACAACAATTAGATCATTTACGTTAATAACTGGTTCCATACTGTCCGTGATTACAACATAAGGTTTAAATCCAAAAACATTTACTACACTTTTTGGCATAAAAACACTAATTGCAATATACAAAACTAGAATTCCAATTATTAGAAAAAATAATCCTGTCTTAATATAATCTTTTAAAGTTGATTTCCCGTTCTTTTCCACCATTGTATTAACCCCTTTTAACTATTTTATTTAACATAGTTAATTATAATACATCTCTATAATTAAGTCCATATGATTTCATTGCATGATTTTTTTAACTGGGTATTCTCCAGTCTTTATTCCATTTATCTACACCCAAATTTGAAGCTTATTTATCTTTTTTACTGTGGAAGTATTTCGACAATTTGTTATAAAGCCTCACTTAACATAACTGATATTTGTAGAAAATGAAAATATTTGTTTTTAATTTCTAATTGAAACTCTAACATTAGATTAAGCAGGGTCTCCAGTAATATTTAACCCGTTACCTAGTGAATTTGAGTGATTAACGAAAGTGAAAAAACCATAAAAATAACTATATAAGCTAACAAAAGTGCTTTTTTAATTTTCATGGTTTTGTCTTGTTTGTATTGTTCTAATCAAATTATATTTATATTAGTTAGTTGTTATTGCAAATGTTAAATTAAGTTCTAAGTCATTTTCAACTAGGGTATCATAGATAGCTTTTGTTAAAGGTTCGTTTTCAAAAAGTACTGTAATTGTAACTGTAACTACACCACCGATTGTAATTGCGTTTGATGGAGAATATGCATATGAAGTTTCAAACATAATTTCTAAATCATTGTCTGAAAGAGAACCTCCAGTACCTGTCATAGCTGTGTACAATTCTGTTACTACTAATGTTCCTGTTGTTCCTGTAGCTTGTGCGTCAGCATTCCATGTAACTGGTATAGTAAACACTATTGAATCGCTTGGATTCAAGTCTGTTGAACCATCATCTGTTATTGTTCCTAAGTTCATTGTCGTTGTTACAATTCCACCTTCACCGATTGTTACAGTTGCTGTATCTGTTGCATTTGTAACAGTAACACTACTTGCCCAATATGCAAATGATCCTGTTGTAACTACTACTGATAATAATAATAATAATCCTATTGCTAATTTTCTTGATTTCATCATTTTTAAATCTCCTTTTATTTTCTTCTTATTTTTTAGTTTATTTGTGTTTCTATATATATACTTGTTACTCTGTTACCACTTTTTGTTTTAACTCTAATGCTATTGCGAAACTAATATTTTTACCTTGAATTGTTTCATATGCTTCAATTGCATTTTCTACATTGACCAGATTTAAATTCAACCCTTCAATTGTAGCTTCTTCTAAATCTATTGGTTCTAGAATTTCTACTATAATAGTAATAGTGATAGTATCATTAAACAAATCTAAATCTACTCCACCCTCTTCACCCATAACTTCTATTTTAACTAGATGGCTATATGTGTCACTACCATCAATTAAAATATCATTAATTAAAACTTGAAGAGTAACTTGGTTTAGAAGTTCTCTAGAAACTCCAATGTCGTAACTTAATTCAATAAGTTCAACATCACCTACCGCCATTGCATATCCTGAAGGAACTAATCTTAAATCACTATTTATCTGATTTAGATCTGTAACTAGAATTTCAATTGGGGATCCAAGTGTAACTATCTCAACTTCTGTTGTGACAGTAACTTCTCTCCAAAATGCAAATGCAGAAGTAACTGTGAATGCAAGACCCACGATTAAGAATAAAATAGTGCTTCTTCGTGCTGTCTTAAAACTAATCAAATTTATCACTTCCAATCATTAAAAAAATCGACAAATTTGATTGTCGATATAGATATTTTAGTTCTAAATAGTTTCCCTAAAATATATCCAACTTATCAAATTTATTGACAGCTGGCTACCATTTTACAGGCCCTAAAGCTTTGCGTACATAGATTTCTCGATGCTTGCCTTTTTCGTATTTTTATAATATTTATTTCTGTATGGCTATAATAATACAAATATAGTAAATTGTCAACATATAGAACAGAGTATATTTCCATCAATGCGCTCAAACGTTAATTTTTACAAAAAGTTATTCAATAACTTACTATTTACAAAAAATTCAAAAAACTGCTTTACTACAACAATATATGGCAATAACGGACATATAATTAGTATGAAATATTATACACTTATCGTTAAATTTGTATTATAAATTGCATCAAATTCAATTCTTAAATTTTTATTAAATAAAAGCCAACAAATTTATATTGTTGGCTTTTCAAATTCTATTAACATAAAATAAATATGATTTTTGAATATGTATTTAACTTAAATTTTATACTTTTACATCTATATTTCATATCCTACTTTGATCACTATTATCTAAAGTATATCTTCAATAGTTTCTACTGTAAATTCAAATTCTAATTGATGTCCTGCTATTAAACTATATTGTTCATATGTTGGTAAATTCATAGATAATGTAACTTGAACTTTATAGTATGATCCTTCAATTGCTTCTATTAAGTTAACCTGTAAACTTTCTTTTTCAAGTTTAACAACATCATATTGAAATACAAATAATCTACTTATATCTTCTGATATTACTTCATCATTAATTAGTATGTTATTAACTGAATAACTAAACTCAATTCCTTCTTGTACGAAGACTTTATATGTGAATACTATTTGTTCTGTATCGTTTACACCAAGAATAACACCTGTAGGAACTAAATCCATTCCATCACTTGATCTCACTTTATCAATTATCTTTAGACTTGTTTTTGTGTCAGAAAGAAAATTAGTTTGTGAATCTTCATAATAACCATAAACTCTTGTAGTACTTATTGAAAGAAAAAAAATCAAAATCAGACTGAGAATTACTTTTTTCATATGAATTGCTCCTTTGAATTTTCTTAAGTAAGGTAACTGGCTATCTCATCTGAGACCCTTTAGTTTTCTGTCACCGAATCACTTCGGTTTTAGCTTTATCTAACTCAAGATCCAAAAGATTATGAAAATTCTCTTTGATTTCGAATTGATACTTGTATTATAACATTTGTTTATTTAATATCCAAATTTCTTATTACATAAATCTTAAGTGCTCTCATGATTAAATTTAACTGAGAGCACTATATTTTATTATTCTTATATTTTAATATATAATTACCGCTTTACTTAAGTATTATTCCTTTATTTATCCATAAAGTCATATGGAGATAATGATTCATTTATATCTTCCCCTAGATATTCAAATGGAATACCTGGATCCTTTATTTTCATCCTTTTTTCTACTGTCTTTGTTACTTCTACTATTTCATTAGAAAGTACTCTATCTATTATTATATCTTTTAAAACACTTTGTCTTGAAGCTTCTGTTTTTTCAACTCCATATTTGAAAGCCCCAATGTCTCCAATTAAAATAAGTTTTTCTTTCGCTCTAGTTATAGCTGTATAAAGAAGTTTACGTTTTAGCATAATACTATAGCTTCTATATATAGGTAATATAACAACTTTGTATTCACTTCCTTGTGATTTATGAATACTCATAGCGTATGCATGTTTCAGGTTTATTAAATCCCCTATTTTATAACTTACTTCATTACCTAAGAAATCAACTATTAAAGCCTTTTCTTCTGTAATTCCTATAACAATACCTTGATCACCATTCATTACATTATCTTCTACTTGGTTTGATAATTGGATGACTTTATCTCCAAATCTAAATTCTCTATCTCCGTGTTTTAATACCTTAGACGTATTAGGATTAAATTCATTTTGGAGTAGTATATTAATATTATCAATACCTGTTTTCCCTCGATACATTGGAATTAATACTTGTATATCATCGTGAAGATCATAATTGTTTACTTGAAGGTAACTTATAATATTAACGATTCTACTCTCGAAGTTATTTACATCTTCAGATACAAAATATCTATCGTTATATGCTTTCAATATATCCGAAGGCAATTGTGAATTATTTACATCGTAAGCAAGTTTAATAATATTTGAGTCAGAAGCTTGTCTATGTATGGTATTAAGTCTTACAGAGTCAATTACGTCAGTATCTATTAAATCTTTTAGTATTTGACCAGGTCCAACACTTGGAAGTTGGTCTTCGTCTCCTACAATTATTACTTTTGTAGTTTTCGGAATTGATTGAAATAATTGAGAAGCAAGATACACATCAATCATAGAAGCCTCATCAATTATAATCACATCTGCTTCAACTAAATTATCTTTATTAAAAAGGAATTTTCCTTGGAAATTATAACCTAAAAATCTGTGAATAGTTTCTGCGTGTAATTTAGTAGTTTCATTCATTCTTTTCGCAGCTCTTCCTGTTGGAGCAATTAGTTTTACTTGGAAAAGGCTATTATTATACTCAATTGGAATTTGATTGTATTTGCAGTATACAAATACAATTCCCTTAATAACAGTAGTTTTACCTGTACCTGGCCCTCCAGTTAGTATGAATAAATTGCTTCTTAGTGCACTATATATTGATTTCTTTTGAAGGTCAGTATATTCAATTTCATTAATTTCTTCAAATAGTTTTATATAGTTATCAATTTTTTTATTATCAAGATCATTTTTAAAATCAGAGGTTAATTCCTTTACCTTATTTACTATATTTTCTTCTGCATAGCTAATACTTGTAAGCTTAATCATATCATCTTGTCTTACGAATACTTTTTCACTAATCAACTCTTCAAGGTAATCTAATATTTCGTCATCAGATACTAAATCTTCATTCTTGTTAAGTTGTTTTGTAAGATAATCTTTCAATTGATCAGCGAACAAGAAAGTATGACCATAATTGATTCCCATTAAATTATAAAGGTAAAGGATCATTGCTTTTACTCTTAAAGGATCATTATCTTTAAAGCCTAATTTTTTCGCTATAAGGTCAGCTCTTTCGAACCCGATTCCTTCAATGTCATATATTAATTGATAGGGGTTTTTTTCTATTATTGCTATAGTTTCATTCTGATATTTTTTAAATATTTTCATAGCTGTTCTTGGAGTTATTCCATATCCGTAAAGTTTTATGAATGTATTTTCAGATGCCTTATTTTCAATGATGCCCTTATATACAACTTCTTTAAGTTTAGGGCTCATTTTTGGTATACTATTTAAAACTTCCTTATCATCAATTACAAGTTTAATTGTACCTTTACCCAAAGAATTTACAATATTAGTAGCTGTTTTAAGTCCAATCCCTTTGAATAATTCACTTGCTAAATACTCTATTAACCCAGCAATTGATGTGTCACTTTGCTTCTCAAAGTTGTTGACCACATACTGAGTTCCATATTTTGGATTGTCTGTAAATTTACCAAAAAACTTGATTTCTTCTCCTCTTAGAGGTTGAGGGAAATATCCAGTAACAGTGATATAATCATCAAAATTAAAAATACTCAAATTTTCATTTGAATCAGTTATTTTAACTTTAATAATGTTATAAGAATTTTCATTACTATAAAATATTAATGCTTTTACAATTCCTTGAATATAATTCATTTTTATCACCAATTTAATTATAACACATTATTCAATCTTAAATTGTGAAAAATATAAAGAAAAAGAATACTTAAGCTTTGCTTAAGTATTCTTCAATATCCTTAACTTCCTTAATAATATTTTTACTTAAATTTTTTGATCCATCTTTAGTAACAAGAATGTCATCTTCAATTCTAATTCCAATTCCCTCTTCTTTTATATAAAGACCAGGTTCAATCGTAATTACCATTCCTTCACTAAGTACTAAGTCATATTGTCCTACGTCATGAGTATCCAGTCCTAAAAAGTGCCCAATTGAATGGAAATAGTATTTGTTAATTTCTGCATCGTCTTTAATTAGCCCTATTTTTTTACATTCACTAATTAATATGTCTTTTCCAAACTTGTTTAATTCTTTCCAAGTTATTCCTGGTTTTACAAATTTTATCGATTCTTTATTTGCTTTTAACACAATTTCATAGAGAATTTTCTGTCTTTCGTTGAATTTCCCACTTAATGGATATGTTCTTGAAATATCAGATCCATAGTTGTTGTATAAAGAACCCAAGTCAAATAACATAAGGCTGTCCCTATTCAATTCACCATTATTGCTCTCGTAATGAAGCACAGTTGCATTTTCTCCAGAAGCTGCGATTGTATTAAAAGAATTACCCTGGCTACCCTCTAAAGTTATTTGATGTAGGAAGTCAGCAGCAAGCTGAAATTCATTTGTTCTTTTAGCTAATTTATTCATTACATTTTCAAGTCCAATTCTTGTAATATCTATAGCTTTTTGCATTTCACCCAATTCAAATTTAGATTTAAACATTCTTAAATATGATATTTCTTTATTTATATTTTTAATCTTTAGCTCCTTGTATAAATCAGTTACAAATTTAAATTGATTTAGTGCATAAGGTGTTTCTTTAGCCGTTACTCTATATAAATCAAAGTATACATATTTTGGAGGGGTCATTCCAAATCCTCTCCCATAAGTCATTAAGCTTCTGAAAATACTGTCAAACTGCGACAAGTAATATATTTTTGATTCTGGGATGCTAGTAATCTCGCTTGCTTCCTTTTTACTAATTCTTTCTCCAACCCATTGTCTCATGTAATCAGTTGTCTCTTCTATAAATAACATTGTCGAAACTGTTTTCTCTGACTTAATAATCACTAGTTTACATTTTTCTTCATTTAAACCAGTTAAATAGAAAAAGTTTCTTTGAGTTGTATAGTGATAATATTGATCAGTAGTTTTATGTGGTGCTTTTCCTGAATCAATTAAAACTACACTCTCTTTTTTTAACAATTTAATAAGATTTTTTCTGTTTCCTTCAAATACATTTTTCATTTATATCACCTCTTCATGTTATTATAGCAAACAATCTTAAAAATGGAAATAAAAAAACTCACTAACTAAGTGAGTTTTTCAATAATATTTTTTCTCCTTTTAACCCTTGAGCTAAGAAAGCAATAGTTCTAACCATTTGTGCAGTATAACTATATTCATTATCATACCAAGTTAATACTTTAACCATTTGTTTTCCATCAACAGTCATTACTCTAGTCATTTGAGAATCAAATAATGTCCCGAATGAAATTCCAATTGTATCAGATGATACGATTGGGTCTTCAGTGTAACCCATTGATTCATTAGCACGAGCTTTTACAGCTGCGTTAACTTGTTCAGCAGTTACTTCTTTTTTAAGTTCAACAACTAAATCTACACATGACCCAGTTATTACTGGTACACGTAAAGCAAATCCATCTAATTTACCAAGTAAGTTTGGTAATACTTTACCTACTGCTACAGCTGCACCAGTACTTGTAGGTACGATATTTCCAGCTGCTGCTCTACCACGTCTTGCATTAATTCCTTTTGCATGTGGAGCATCTAATGTATTTTGATCGTTTGTGTAAGCATGAACAGTTGTCATGAATCCCTTAACGATTCCAAATTCTTCATCTAAAACTTGTGCGATTGGAGCTAAACAGTTTGTAGTACATGATGCACCACTTACAACAGTTTCAGTTCCATCTAAGATTTCGTGGTTTACATTGTAAACTATAGTTTTCATGTCACCTTTAGCAGGAGCACTAATAACAACTTTTTTAGCTCCAGCAGTGATATGTTTCTCTGCACCTTCTAAAGAAGTAAAGAAACCAGTACATTCAAGTACAACTTCCACTCCTAGTTCACCCCATGGTAATAATTCAGGATCTCTTTGAGCGTAAACTTTAACAGATTTCCCTTCAACAATGATTGAATCTCCATCAACTGAGATATCATCACTTTTGTATCTACCTTGTGCAGTATCATATTTAAGTAAGTATGCAAGTGTATCTGCATCTGTTAAATCGTTTAATGCAACGATTTCAAAATCTGGGTTTTCATTCATAATTCTAAACGCTAAACGACCGATACGACCGAATCCGTTTATAGCAACTTTAATAGCCATTCGTAATTCCTCCTAATTTTTTTTAAGTTCACATTTATTATAATATTTTTAATTATAAATTACAACAGATAGGAGAAATATAAAAACGTTTTCAAAAATATAAAACAAAAGAAAAAAGTTAACTCTTTATAAAAGTTAACTTTTAATTACTGTGTAATTGTTTTTCTTCTCTTTCTTGCAACTCTCTAAAATAAATATCTAATGCATTTTTGTAGTCACAGTCATGACCTTTATCACATGTAGTACACATAATTATTTCTCTTAATCTACGAGGAATAAATGTTCGTATTTCATCTTCATTATACCCAACTTGCATTTTAGCATTTTCGATAATTATTGGTCTTCTCAAAACACTTGGGTTTTCAATGATAAAGTTTGTAAGATCTCTCATTGACATTTCGTCCATATTTAAGTTCTTTTCTTGGAATACTTTTGATCTAGTTGAAATAATGTCGTCAAATCCACTTTCAGTGTTTTTGAGCATTAAAACTATATCATCTCTTGTTAGTTTGATATTAAATATATTTTTTTCGCGATATTCAATGCGATGATCATCAAACCATTTCTTTGCCTTACGACATGAAGAACAACTTGGTGTAGTATAAATTTGAATCATCTGAATCACCTCTTTATAACTTTTCTAAGTAAAACATTTTGTTCAATTCTATTATACCACACTATTTATAACTTTCAATACTTTTAAAGAAATTGGTAGCGTTTACTTTTGCGTTCATTTTTTTTATGTTATAATATTTAAGGTTACAAGGAGGTAATACATATGAAATGGAATCTACAAAAATTATATCCCACTTTAAGTGATTGGGAAAACGATTATAAAAAACTAGAAACAATGATTAATTCAATGGGTGAATTTGAAGGTAAACTAAGCGATTTTGATAAGTTTGTTGAGTACTATAAATTACAAAAAGAATTAGCAGTTTTAGTACTCAAAGTATATCAATATGCAGCACTAACATCGGACTTGGATAAAAAGAATACAGAGAATGCAGCCAGAGTTCAAAAGATGGCTTTCTTGCTTAGTAAGCTAAACCAGGTAACAGCTTTTGAATCTCCAGAACTACTTTCTATAGGAAAAGAAACAATAAATAATTTTATAAATAAAGATAAAACTTTAAAAGAATATAGTTTCAGTCTCGATAAACTTTTTAGAAATCAAGAACACGTTTTAGATACTAAATCAGAATCTTTACTTGCTAACTTTAGTCAATTAACAGGACAGGGTAGTGAAGTTTACACAGCATTATCAATTGCCGATAAAGTTGACAAAGAAGTTACACTAACTGATGGCACAACTATTACTATCACAAGTGGAAATTATAGAAGTTTACTTGCAGATTCAGATTCTGCAGATGATAGAAAAATAATTTTTGAAGCAGTATTTAGTCAATATAGCGAACATAAAAATGCTTATTCTCAAATATATAATACTATCTTACAACGTGATATTTCTTTAATGAAAAGTAGAAAGTATTCTTCAAGTTTAGAATCATATCTATTTGGTAATAATATTCCATTAGAAGTATATTATAACTTAGTAGATGTTGCTAAATCTAATACCGCTCCAATTAAAAGATATTATAAAATGAGAAAAGACTATTTAGGGTTAGATAAACACCATACATATGATAGATTTATGAATCTTGAAAGTGGAAACACTAAATTTACTTTCGAACAAGGTAAAGATATGTTTTTCAAGTCAATAGGAAAATACTCTCAAGAGTTCCAGGCTATGGCTCATTCAGCTTTAGAAGATGGATACGTTGATGTATATGAAAAAGAAGGAAAACAAACTGGAGCATACTCGTGGGGTGCATTAAATGAACACCCATATATTTTATTAAACTTTGATGATACATTAAACAGTGTATTCACTCTTGCTCATGAAGCAGGACACAGTATGCATAGTTTATTTAGTTCAGAAAGCCAACCAGTAGCAACACAAAATTATACAATTTTTGTTGCTGAAATAGCTTCTACATTTAACGAACACAACTTATTAGATTACATAATAGAAAACGCAGACGCAACTCGTGAAGATAAAATTCAATTACTACAACAATCAATAGATGATATTATGGGAACATTCTATCGTCAAACATTATTTGCAGCCTACGAACTAAAAGCACATGAGATAGCTGAACAAGGAGTTCCTATTACTCATGAATCTTTATCTGAAATAATGGTTGATCTTTATAAAGAGTTTTATGATATTGATATAACTTTAGAAAATGGAAAAGAATATGTTTGGGCATATATCCCTCATTTATTCTATACACCATTCTACGTTTATCAATATTCAACAAGTTTCGCTGCTTCGTTAAAACTATATGAAATGGTTAAAGAGGATCCTAAAAATATTGAAAAGCATATAGGCCTACTTAAATCAGGTGGTAACGATTACCCAGTTCAACAAGTAATGAAAGCTGGAGTAGATTTAACTACTAAAGAAACATTCTTAGCTGTAGTAAATCGTTTAAACACTTTACTTGATGAATTAGAGGTTGCATTAAAAGGATAATTATTGTATTATATATAATTAGAACGATGATTAGAATTAGTAGTATTAATTAAGTTAACAAAGCGAGTTTAGAGTGGTGGAAGCTAAACATAACTATTAATATGAATGGATCTATGAGTGGCATTAACTGTGCCCGCTACCCGCGTTAAAAGGTTTAGTGCTAGAGAAATCTAGAATTAAGGTGGTACCACGGATTATTCAACGTTCGTCCTTTATATAAGGACGAACGTTTTTTTATTAATATAAGGAGGAAATAAAAATGAAAAGAATCTTATCGGGAATTCAACCTACAGGAAGTATTAACTTAGGAACGTACTTAGGTAGTGTCAAAAACTTTGTTAAACTTCAAGACAAAATGCCAGATTATGAATTTTTTATATTCATAGCTGATTTACATGCTATAACAATCCATAAAGACAAACAATTTCTAAGAAAGAAAATCAAAGAACTTGCAGCACTTTATGTTGCTTGCGGATTAGATCCAGAAAAAGTAAACTTATTCATTCAATCAGAAGTACCTGCCCACTCTCAAATGCAGTATATACTACAATGTAATGCATACATGGGAGAACTTGAAAGAATGACACAATTCAAAGATAAAGCAAAAAAACAAGAAAAAGGAGTTACAGTTGGTCTATTTTCATATCCTACATTGATGGCTGCAGATATATTAATATATGACCCAGACTATGTTCCAGTTGGAAAAGATCAAAAACAACATTTGGAATTAACTAGAGATATTGCTAATAGAGTAAACAATAAATACAATGACATTTTTACAGTTCCAGAGCCTCTAATAGCGGAAATCGGTGCGAAAATACAGAGTTTAACTGATCCAACAATGAAAATGAGTAAGAGTGATCCTAATGATAAATCTCGAATTGATATGTTAGATCCAGAAAATATAATTAAAAAAAGAATCAAATCAGCTATGACAGACTCAATTGGTACAATTAAATATGATCCAGAAAACAGACCTGGTATATCAAATCTTTTAACAATCTACTCAGTAATCACAAATATGAGTTTTAAAGACATTGAAAAAAAATATGAAGGTATAGGTTATAAAGACTTCAAAGAAGACTTGGGTGAAATAGTTTATCAAGAACTTAAACCTATTCAAGAAAGATTTAATAATCTAATTAACTCAGAAGAACTTGATGATATTCTTGATAAAGGTAGAGATAGAGCTAATCAAGTTGCTTCTATAAAAGTTAATAAACTAATGGACAGAGTTGGATTAGGAAGAAAAAGACGATAAATAAGGGAGATTACTACTATGAATACTATACTAAATGATTTTGGTGCATTTTTAGATTCTCTTAGAAAATCAAGAAATATGTCAAGGGAAGAGTTCATTGAAGATATTATGTCTTTAAGACAATACCAAAGATATGTGAATGGTGAATCATCTTTGAATAACGATAAACTATTCAGATTGATTGATAAATTAGGAATGAATTATTTTAGTGTTCATATGAGATATTTTAATGATAAGCGTGACGAAGTAACAAAGCTCAATACAATATATGGAGCAATTAGACGTGAAGATATGAAATTAGCATCAAAACTTATAAATGAAATCTCATGCGATAAGTTTTATGATGAATACTACAAATCATATTATAAATTATGTGAATTATTGATCCTTAAAAAAACTAAAAAAATGCCTGTATCTCTTGTTACTGATAAACTTAAACAATTGATAGATTATCCCAACTGCTTAAATAATAAAATAATTAACTTTGTAGAGTATGTATCTTTCATCCATATATCAAGTTATTCTTCGAGCATGAACGATGATACAAGAATACTATATTTTTTATATGATAAAATTAAAT
>JAFLJX010000218.1 GCA_022712785.1 Mycoplasmatota bacterium
GTACCCATGACTGCCAAATATGATGCAGATTTTGTTGCCCTGATGTGGGGACCTGATGGTCTTCCCAGGGACGAAAACGAAAGAGCAGCCCTGGCAGTAGAGCTGCTTTACTATGCCAATGAAGCTGGTATTCCCAATGAGAAGATCTGGGTGGACGGTATTGTTACTCCTGTGAACATTCATCATTTTCACTTACTGCCATTAGATGATCTGCGCTACTTGCGCCAATATCAACAGCTAGTCCGCCTCCACCTAGAGATACAATTTCATCAGCGTGTATTTTCACTTCGAAACCTAACTCTATAGCATTAGTTAAAATTTTTCTTGATTCGTCAATGTTAAAAACACTATCTTCACAAAATACATCAACAAACTTAGCTAAATCTTTTTCTTTTATAATTTTTAGATCTCTAATTACACTTTCAATATATCCTTTTTTATTATCTTTAAATTCAGGAGGTGTTGCATGAGCACCTAAGTATGTTGAGATAATATCAATTGAGTGGTTTAATGATAACTCTTTTGCGACTTCTAATTGTTTAATCTCTGTTTTCAAGTTTAACCCATATCCACTTTTAGCTTCAAGAGTTGTAACTCCTAACATAAGCATTTCATTTAGTGATTTTAAAGCTTTGTTATATAGTTCCTCTTTTGAACTCTCCCTAGTACTTGTAACTGTACTATGAATTCCTCCACCTTTTTCTAAAATCTCTAAATATGGAACACCAGCTACCTTTAATGCAAATTCATGCTCACGTGAACCACCGTGTACTAAATGTGTATGAGAATCAATAAGTCCTGGAATTACAAGTAAACTTTCTGCGTCATGTATTACTGTATCTTTACCTACATATTTAGAATAGTCAAAATCTCCAAAATCAAGGATTAATCCATCCTTAATTGAAATAAAAGCATTCGAAATATTTAAAACTTTATTCATATCTACACCTTTGACAGGTGGATATATATATGGAGTAACTAAACTCCCTATGTTATTTATAATTAGATCGGCTTTCATAAATAAAACCTCCTTAAATATTTGATTCTATAATTTTTAATTTGTCAAAATCTCTAAATGCTAAATATTTAATAGCGTACTTAGTAGTATCTTCTAAACTCATAGTTTTATCGAAAGGTAATCCTTCACATTTAAAATAATATCTAATTGATCTTATAAGGGTATCTTTAGGGATTAATCCAACTAATTCAGAGTTAGTAACACTCACTTGGTATCTTGCTGCTTCCATTTTTACAGTTTCAAAGATTCTATAAATAGGATTCTTTTTATAATCTAAGATATTCATAGTAACCTGGCAATGTCCTCTAGAATCTAAATAGACTGGTCCTGCTTGAACAAATCTAAATCCTCCACTAGAAAATCTTATTGCTTTAGCGATATTGTTAGCTACTTTAATGTCGATTGTATCTAAATCGATATTATATGCGATTAGAGGTATTCTTGCACCTATTCCAATTACTCCAAAAGTAGGATGAATTTCTGGTTTACCATAATCAGGCATCCAATTTTCTAATTTAATTTTTTCTTTCATTCCTTCAAATTCACCTTTGCGGATATTTGGCAGTTTTACTCTACCTTTAAAATTACTTGCTTCTGCGTACATGAAGATAGGTATCTCATATTTATCATTTATCTTCTTAGCAACTTCATTTGCGTATTTAACACATTCATCCATTGTAACTTCTTCAATAGGAATGAAAGGTATAACGTCAACTGCGCCCATTCTAGCATGTTCTCCAGTTTGGAAGTTCATATCAATGTTTTCCAGTACTTTTCCAGTTAACTCTACTAAAGCATCAACTATATACCTAGGGTCACCTAGTAATGTTACTACAGTTCTATTATAATCTCCATCAGGTTCATAGCTTACCATCTTAAATCCTTCTTTATTTTTAAAAACGCTAACTATATCTTCAACTTTATTTAAATCCCTACCTTCACTAAAATTAGGAACACATTGAACTATTCTTGCCATATTAGTATCCGCCTTTTTTATATTTATTATTTACTAGTTCTTCTAGCATATTTTCATTACTTAAGTAAGGGATAGTAATATAACTATTATTATCTTCCTCATTATATTTTTTACTTGTACTTAAGGCATTTTTATTTCTTGCCCATGCACGCCTAGAAACTCCACCCATAACATCAAATATCATTGCGGTTTTTAGGATTTCATCTTTTTCTAAACTACCGTCAAGAACAAGTCCATATCCACCATTTAAAGCTTTTGATATTCCTACGCCACCACCGTTATGTAGAGCTACTAAACTCATTCCACGGCTAGCGTTACCAAGTGCAACATGTGTAGCCATTTCAGCCATAACATTTGAACCGTCTTTTATATTAGCTGTTTCTCTAAATGGACTGTCAGTTCCACCAGTATCATGGTGATCTCTTCCTAACATTACAGGACCTATTTCTTTATTTCTTACCATCTCGTTAAACTTAAGAGCTATCTTTAATCTACCTTTCGCATCTTGATATAGAATGCGAGCTTTTGTTCCAACAACTAATTTGTTTTTCTCAGCATCTTTAATCCAGTTATAGTTATCTAAATCTTGGAATCTTCTATCTTTATCAATAGCGTTCATCGCAGCTAAATCAGTCGCTTTTAAATCACTATTTTTACCACTTAGACATACCCATCTAAAAGGACCATATCCATAATCAAATAAAATCGGACCCATGATATCTTCTACATAGCTTGGCCAGATAAATCCATCCAAATCATTTTTACCGTTTTTACATATTTCTATTACTCCTGCGTCAAAGATTGCTTTCATAAAACTATTCCCATAATCAAAGAAATAAGTTCCTTTTTTACTAATATCTTTAATAACTTCAAAATGTCTAACTAAACCTTCATTTACAAGTTTAATAAATTTGTCTTTATCATTTTTAAGTAATTCTGTTCTTTCTTCAAAACTAATTGAAGCAGGACAATATCCTCCTGAGTAAACTGCGTGGCAACTTGTTTGATCGCTTAGTAAATCGATATAGATATCTTCTTTAACACTGTATTCTAACAAATCAACTATATTTCCACTATATGCGATAGCTAGTGGTTCTTTCTTTTCCATATATTCAAATGCTTTATCAAATGCTTCTTTAGGTGTGTTTGCGACGAAACTAACCCATCCTTGACTAAATCTTGTGTCTATTCTAGATTTATCAACTTCAGCAATTATTCCAACTCCACCACTAATTTCAACCGCTTTCCCTTGAGCTCCACTCATTCCTCCAAGACCCGAAGTAACAAATAGTTTTCCTTTTAAGTCTTCATTTTCAGGAATTCCTAGTTTACTTCTACCTGCATTTAGTAATGTTGAGTAGGTACCATGAACAATACCTTGAGGTCCAATATACATCCAACCTCCGGCAGTCATTTGTCCGTAACTAGCGACACCGAGTTCTGCGGCCCTATTCCAGTTATGAATATCATTAAACGCACCAATCATTAGCCCGTTAGTAATCATTACACGTGGTGCGTTTTTAGGTGCAGAGAATAATCCTAAAGGATGACCCGACATTAATACTAATGTTTGGTTATCATTTAAGTTTTCTAGATATTTTTTAACTAGATGATACTGCATCCAGTTTTGCATTACTCTACCAGTTTCACCATAAGTAACTAACTCATAAGGATATAATGCAGTTTCAAAATCAAGATTATTATCAATCATCACTTGAAATGCCTTTCCTTCGACAATGTTACCCTTATATTCATCAATACTTTTTCCGTATATTCTACCTTCACCTCTAAATCTAAATCCATATATTCTTCCTAGAGTTTGAAGTTCTTCTAAAAACTCTGGAGCAAGTATATCATGCCATTTAGTAGGTATATATCTTAATGCATTTTTAAGAGCAAGAACTGTTTCATCCTTGCTTAGATTAAATTCTCTTTTGGGTGCTCTTCTAATACCTTTTTTAAATTCTGGATATTTAGGTAATTCTTTAAAAACATCTTCAATAGTAAATTCCTTTTCGAGATTCATTTTATTCCTCCTCAAAGATAGCTTCAAATAATTCTTCGCTATTTACCAAATCATTTACTAAATGTATGTGTTTATACATTATTTCATCACTTGTAATAAATGGTATATATTCTCTAACTTTATTATAAGCTTTTTCAGTCTTTTTACCAAGCTTTGTCTTACCTCTTAAATCTATTGCTTGACAAGCTGTAAATATTTCCATGGCAACAACATTTCTAACATTATCTAAAATAGAACTGGCTTTTCTAGCACCAATTGTCCCCATAGATACATGATCTTCTTGGTTTGCACTTGAAGGTATACTATCTACACTTGATGGATGAGCTAAAACTTTATTCTCACTAACTAGTGAAGCTGCGCTATATTGTACAATCATAAATCCTGAATTTATTCCTGGCTTTCCAACTAAAAATGCAGGAAGCCCATTTGATAAACTAGGGTTCACCATTCTTTCTATTCTTCTTTCAGAAATGTTACCCATTTCCGAAATTGCAATACCTAAATAATCAAATGGCATAGCTAGTGGTTCACCATGAAAATTACCAGCGCTAATCGCTAACCCATCTTCAATAAATATAACAGGATTATCAGTTACTGCATTCATTTCTATTTCCACTTTTTCTTTAACAAAATTAAGAGCATCAAGTGTCGCACCATGAACTTGAGGTGCGCAGCGTATAGAATATGCATCTTGCATTCTGAGTTCCCCTTGTCTTGTGGTATAACTACTTCCTTCTAAAAAAGTCAAAACTTCTTTAGCTGCCTCAATTTGTCCTAATTGCCCACGAGCAATATGCACTCGTGGATCAAATGCATCTAATATTCCGTTTGTTGCTTCTATAGTCATTGATAAAGATATATTTGATAATCTATATAATCTAAATGCGTCATATAAAGTTATTGCACCAACACTTGTCATTGCTTGAGTTCCATTTATTAAACTTAGTCCCTCTTTAGCTTTTAATTTTTCAATGGGCTTAATTCCTAATTGATTAAAAGCAACCATTGTATCCATTCTTTTACCTTTATACATGACTTCTCCAAGTCCAATAATAGGTAAAGACATATGGGATAAAGGAGCTAAATCTCCACTTGCACCTAAAGATCCTTTTTCAAATACTATAGGAGCTATCCCTTTATTTAGTAACTCAACTAATTTATTAAGTGTTTCAATTCTAATTCCACTATACCCTTTAATTAGAGCATTGATTCTTAAAACCATCATTCCTCTAACTATTTCATCGCTAAAAATTTCACCAACTCCGCAAGCATGGCTCATAAGTAAATTCTTTTGAAGTTCACTCACATCACATTTTGCTATCGATACATCAGAAAGCTTACCAAATCCTGTGTTGATTCCATAAACAGGTAATTCACTTTGAACTACACTTTCAACAAACTTTGATGCTCTATTAACTAGTTTGACACTTTCATCACTAATTGCAACTTCTTCATTGTATCTAGCTACTTTAATAAAGCTGTTTAAGTCTAAACTATTTCCATCCAATAAAATCATTTTTATCACTCCATTATCAATATATCTTTATAATACCAATAATATGATGAAAACAAAAGATATATATATTATTAAATGCCCTAGTTCAGCGCTTTACATCGCTAAAGCGCTGAAGTGAAATACATAAAAAAAGACTCTCATTTTTGAGAATCTTTTACGTAAGCATTGTAAATTTCAGGCATTCTTTCATCCATCTTTATTACTTTGAATGTTTCTTTATCAACACATACTACAGTTGTATACCCACTAGCTTTAAGTTCTCCAGTATCATTAAATATCTCATGGAAGTACGTAGTTTTAACTTTTGTTAATTTGTATACACTTGTTAACACATATATTTTTTCACCATATGTAATTGATTTAATAAACTTACCTGATACTTCTCTTATCGGAAATATTATCCCATTCTTTTCTACATCGTGGTAATCAAAGCCTAAGTCTTTTAAATACTTAGTTCTACCTTGTTCAAAGAAAGTAAAATAATTAGCATGGTAAATCACTCCCATTTGATCACTATCTGCATATCTAAGTTGTATATCTAATTTTGAACTCATATTTTCACCTATTTTATCTCTTAGTTTTCTAACATTAAAATTAAATCACAATATAAAGATTCCAGTAGGATTCTTTATATTTATTTATAGTGTAAATCTGATATAAATGCTTTCTTAGGATTTAAATCGTCAACCACTAAATTAACTGTTTCCATCTTAGCTAACTTGATTCTTTGAAGAGGTCCAATTAAAAAGCAAGCTTTATTCTTGTATGTTTCTCCATTAAATTCATATTCAAATGACATATAAAAGTTTCCGTTGTTTCTTCTTGTCCCAGTTACTTTACCTTCAACTTTGTTATCTTTAATTCTGTCCAATACTTTTTTAATGCTTAAAGTTCTAATTACTAGTAAAACTACAGATATAATAAATAGTGGAACTATAATACTTAGTACTGATGATTCATCCATAGCTATTATTGCAATTAACAATAATGTTGATACTGAAGCAATTATAGATAGAACTTTTGTACCGTAATTAAATTTAATAATATTTCTCGTGCAAGTTTTCATATATGCCCTCCTTTTTATCTATAAAAATTATACAATACATTATGTTTTGACACAAATAAAGTTTCAAATACGTATAAAACTCAGATTAAAATATACTATATGTGTTATAATATCTAATAATGAATATTAGAAAGATAAATGGCGTGGATAATGAAAAAAGAATATTACAGTAAAAATGGACTTTGGCTAAAAATATCAATAGCAGTTATATATGCAGTAACAATTTATTACATCTTTGATAATGGTGACAACACATTGTCACAGTATCTCCCATATATAATAATACTTATATTAAATACTTTGATGCTCGCGTTTTATGGTAGAGAGCTATTCTCCAAAAAACCATTGTTAGTTTTGGAAGATAGACAATTAATATACAGAGGTATGTTTAAGACTTATACTATACTGTATGAAGACATAAAAAACATTCAAAAAATTGGCAATGCTTCAAAAAACAGAAA
This sequence comes from Mycoplasmatota bacterium, assembly GCA_022712785.1. Lineage (GTDB taxonomy): Bacteria > Bacillota_I > Bacilli_A > Izemoplasmatales > Izemoplasmataceae > JAFGXW01. The sequence goes on from JAFLJX010000218.1 coordinate 7,064, forward strand.
ACATATAAACAGAATTGGAATTGTATTTGTAGATGAAAGAAATCCAATATTTATTATTGTGCAATCAATAAATTATAATGCAGATAAATTATTTGAAGAGATGATGAGTGTAGTATCCAAAAAAGAAACTAAATAATTATAATCCAATATAGAAACCTAAAAGGTAAATATATGTGTCATCCCTTTATATAATCAAACTCCAAAAAATTATCAAAAATTCTATAAGCCTAAATGTATACATCATATTTAAATATGTAATATTGTATTTTTGTTCTGAAAACTCAATTTGATTTCAAAATCCAGATGCCAAGTTTAACTGCATCTGTTTTTTTTATGCTTTTCTAAGATGTAATAGGCATAGTTGCATATATGAAGAGATACATATGAAGTCTTTAACAATTGAAAAACAGTCTAAAAGACAAATATGTGAAAGACATTATTCCGAAAAAGAAGGAATTTAATATTTTCTAAAAACTCCAAAAACTAGAAAAATACATAGGGTGTACAACGGTGTCGGAGAATAAAAGTATAAAAAAAAGTAAGCCAAATGGCTTACCTAAGTTCTTAATGGCAGGGGCGTACGGGATCGAACCGTAGTAGACGGTGTTGGA
>JAFLJX010000112.1 GCA_022712785.1 Mycoplasmatota bacterium
AAGATCTCCACCGCTATGAATAAACTTTACAATATCCTTAGCTGTCATCTTAATGTTGTACATACTATCACCTTATTCTATTATATCAAAAAATATGAGAAATCATTGTGATTTCTCATATTATATTTTTTTAAATATTATTATATTAATATTATTACTCTTTATTAATTCTAAGCCATTTCTTTTTCCAATTTCTTTAAATGTATCTAAGGTATAAAAAGAAATATGTGTTAAGTCTCTTCGATACCACCAATTAAGAAACTCTTCAGAATCCATTGTTCTTAATCTTGTCATAAGTAATAAATATCCACCTTTTTCAAGTAAATTAGACAAATGTTCAAACTCTTTTAAAGGTTCAACAAAATGTTCTACAACCTCTGTTGAAGTTATTAACTGATATTTATGCATAAGATACCCTAAATTTTTATTAAAGAACGGATCAAAATCAAATACATCGTACCCTTCTCTGACTAATAGTTCTTTTAATACTGGACCAGGTCCACTACCAAACTCGAGAACCTTACCTTTAATATTTAATGGATTTATATAATCATTTACTAAATCTACAAATATTTGAACATACCCTTTACTCTCAAAAGAATTATTATGCATTTTATAATTTTCATGTTCTATATCTAAACTAAGATGAAATTCTTTATTTTTATAAATGAATCCGCAATTTTCACAATGTGAATGTGTTACTCTAATTTGAGAATCAATAATATCAGTAGTATCACTACCACAAATTAAACATTTTTTCATTAGAAATTATTGCTTTTCTTTTCTGATTCATGAATTACTTGATCAATTATTATAACAATAAATAATAATAATTCTAATTGTCTTTCATCATCAATATCTATTTCGTATGAATCTCCAAAACTAAATACTTTCTTTTGAATAGAAGCAATAGTTTTACCATCTTGTAATATTCCAAAAGAATGAGCAAAAAACGATCCTTCAACCTTTAACTCTTCATTACCCATAACAACATCAAATTTAGGTCTAAAAGCAAATTTCTTCTGGATTGTAGCTATTACTTCACCTTCAGGAGAAAATATTTCATAAAAAGGAAATAGTCTAAATAGTTTCTTTTTAGCATTTAAAACTTCAGTTCCATCTGTTTTTTGTAATTGTAGTTTATTTGAAATCGAAATAAATTTACCTTCAACTTGATAAATATCGTTTTGTTCAAAATCTTTAATAAAAAACTTATCTTTTAATGTGAATACTTTCTGTTTAACATAATATTTCATATAATCCTCCTAGTTTTTCTTAATTCCATAAATGAACCAAACTCTATCTCTCATAGTTTGAGCAACTATGTATAAAATCATAGCTATTGTTTCATCAACTTTATTCTTCAAAATTATTTCATACTGTCTTTGATTATCATTCTTTTTAACAACTATTTGAGCTAACTCTTTGTCACCCTCGTAAAGTCTGTAATTTATTTTTAAGAAGCTTCCTTTACATACATACTTTTTCTTCTTATATTCAATTTTGTGTAACTGTTTAAGTCCAAGACTTATCTTAATAACTGGTTCTTTTTCTTTATTTCGTAAAATAAAATGATTTTTAAATTTTAATGGATTATAATTCACATTATATAAAAATTTATTATCTTTATCATAAACTTTTAACCCTGTTATTGTTTTTAAGACTCTATGTTTGATTTTATATCTTTGAACATTTAATTCATCATAAATTACTACATCATTTTTATTGAATACATTGTTACACTTAGCAAAGTATTTCATACTAGTTATTTAATCTTATCTTTGTCATGATAAGCCTCCTCAAAGTTTAGTATCTCTTTTACTTCTTGAACAAATATAGAATCTTCATTTAAATTCTTTCTAGCCCAACTACTGAGCACTTTCTTAACAACGTCATCCTTAACATGAAACTTTTTGAAAAACACTCTTTTTCTTTGAGGCATCAAAGAAAAATGGGTATTAAATCTTTTATTTATATAATCAATATCCGCATACAGCTCAATAATATCTCTCTTCAGTGAGTTATACCCTAATGTATCACCGTCAGTTATCACAATTGTTTTGAATCCTTCTTTTTCAAGCTGTTTCTTAACATATTGAATATTTCCTGTTCCTCCACAAGGTATTACTCGATAATTCTTAAATTCATCAAGTTCCTCAAGTGCCTTTTCAAACCAAGCTACATCATATTTTCCTTCTACTAACAATAATGATTTCTTATAAGTAACATCAATTGTACTAGTTAAAGTTTCTATTTCTTTCTTGATATCATCTTTAAATAGTGCTTGAACAGAATAATCAAAACTACTTACTACATCCTTTTGTTTTGAATTAATAATTGTTTGATACATATTCCCAGTGATTCTTTTTAAACTATCTAAATCGAAATTATTTTCAAAATTATCAATCCCAATAATTAAATGTGGGTATGTAATATTTGAAATAATTGTTGTGAACTCTTGTTTCGAAAAATTCAGTTCTTTATTAACGTTTATTTCATATTTAGTTGAAGTTTTAAATAACCCAAATTGATTATTGCCAACTCTGCCATCTAGATAATCAAAAACTTTAAATATCTTTTCTTGCTCAGTATTCGTTTGTTTTGTAGCTAAATTTATTGATAAGATATCATTCAGTAATTTAGGTGCATATATTACTGAAGGTATATACAAGTAATTAACATGGTTAATATCAAACATATCTCCAATACAGTCCTCATAGCTTATATGATAATCTGGACTTTTAAAGACTTTTCTATATCTCTCATCGTTTAAATGTATTTCAATAATTACATCTTCATCTTTTTCTATTACATATTCATGATGAAATACATCATTAAAGAACAAGTCTAGAGATTCTAGAATTGTTGTCTTACCTGATGAGTTTGTTCCTATGAATAAAGTGTTCTTATTTAAAGGAATATTTTTTTTTTCAAATGCTTTGTAGTTCTTAATGAAAATGTGATCTATCATCTAATCACCTCAAACCTCTGTACCTTAATTATAGTACATGTGAATAATGTTTACAATCACAAAGGTATCAATTATTAATTTACGGAAATTAAAAAGCAGACACTATTAAAAAAGTGTCTGCTCAGAATGGTTCTTTTTCTTAAATACATTTTTAGAAATCGTATTTACTTAATATTTCCGCTGGTGTTTTTCTTAATAAATTAGAAACTGGTATTAATCCTGAAACTAAGTTTACTACATAGATTAATACTATTCCTCCAGTTAAACTTAAGAATGAAATATGGAATACTTCAACAAAGTTGTCAACCACACCTTGTAATCTTAGTAACAGATAGGTCATTATTAAATATCCAACAAGAGATGTCAATGTTGTGATTAACAATATCTCAACAACAAACATCTTTTTAATATCAAACTTACTAACACCAAGTGCTCTATATACACTAACTTCATATATTCTAGAGATTAATGATGATCTTAATATGAAGTAGAAACTAAGGCTTGAAGCCCCAAGTACTACCGAAGTAAATATAATGATTGGTAAAGAATCCACTAATCTTTCAACTTTATAATCATCTTTTTCATTTTCAAATAAACTTACAGAAGTAATTCCCTTAGCTTTTAAGTCTTTAAGTAATTCATCAACATCAGTTGCGTAAAAATGGAACTGTGGTCCGCGTGATACATATGTTTGAACAAAGTATTGTTCTTTTAGTAATTCGAAGGGAACTAATACCTTTGGAACATCAATATCTGATGTGAATAAACCAGATACTGTGTAAGTACTATTTTGCATTGATACTCCTCGTAAACTTATAGGAGTTGTGTCAAGTGGGTCTTCGATAATAAGTGTTTCTTGTAGTTCTACGGGAACTATACCTTCACTTATAGTTACTAAGTCTTCAAATACTTCATAAACTGGAACTCCGGTTTTAAGCATGAAGATAGTTTCTTCTTTAGCGTAATATACAGGACTTGTAGTATCACTTATTCCTACAATATTCACTCTATATTCATAGTCATCCCCATATTCTTTAAAATTGAGAATGATATCAATTTTCATTAATGAATCATAAGTAGTTATTCCTAGATTTTTAAAGTCAGAAGACTTAAGCATTCTATCAACAATAACTTTGTCTAATACTATTTCATTAAAGGCTTCAACATTTCTACCTTTTATTATGTCTTTATTAGCCACAAAATCGCTTCTAACACCATATGCTCTATAACTAGCCTCTGTACTCCATGATTGATAAAGCTTTGGCATATCGAATTTTAGATTTGAATAGCTATTAACTACGCTTACGTACCCGAGCGTATCTAGATTTTCTAAAGCAATAACATCATCATATTCGTCAAGTTCTTCAGATAAATCAACAAGAACTACTTTATCAGATGCGCTTAAGAATGCATTAGGATCAAAGTTGTAAACATTAGCTAGTAATCCTACTGCTACAGCCACAAGCATTGCTCCACCTACAAATCCTAGATAGAATACTTTACCAAGCTTAGAAAGCCCGGTTAGTCTTTTCCATGCGATGCTTAATGATTCTTTAACTGTTACTACTGATTTATGAGATTCAGTTAATTCTTCACTACTTATAGCTTCTAAATCAAATTCTATTTCTTTGTGAGAATCTTTTTTAACTTTTTCAAAATGTTTATCAAAAATCTTAACTTCAGAATCACTATCAAGTAATTGAATTTTTTTATAGTTATCATTACTAATATCTAAATAAATAGTCTTGTTTTTAACAATCAATTTTATTTCGAAATTAGATTCTAATTCTTCATCTGAATAAATAGATAAATTAGAAGATTCATCTTTAATATCTGATATTTTATTTAAGTCTTTTAAATAGATATCTTGATCATGTTGTAGATTAAGTTCACCCATTGAATTATTTACTTCATCACTTACAATTTTTCCGTCTTCAAGTGTAATAACTCTGTCCGCATAAAAATCTGCGATTT
>JAFLJX010000235.1 GCA_022712785.1 Mycoplasmatota bacterium
TTTATCCCTATTCTATTCTTCATTTTTATGTTTGTGGGCTTTGGAGTAATGGGGAATGTAACAGGTATAATTGGTTTAGTATTGTTCATTGAAATATTTCTAACATCTAGTTTATTATTCTATTCATCTTCCAAAATTAAATAGTAGTATTTTAAGATTCTACATTCTGTTTATTATTTATGATATAATTATTATTGTTTTGGAGGTGTTAGGATTAATAAATATATTAGTTTTTTTATATATTAATAATACTTGTTATGACATCAGGATGTGGATTAAGAGAGAAACTTTTATCGCCACCTGAAGTATTTACTGTACCTAGGGGCTCATTAGTTGCAGAATGTACAATAGATGATGATGTTTACCAATATTTTGTAAATGATATAGAACAAGACGAAGATTCTGTAGATTATCTTATAGAGCAAGCATATCTAAATGTTAATAGTGTTGAAAACTATCTAGCGATTGAATATCCAGATTTATGTGCATTTAGCGAGTATTATGAAAACGATGAATAAAAATAAGTAAATCCAAATAGGATTTACTTATTTTTTAAACATTATTCTATATTCATGATCCAGTAAATCGACATACAATATTTGATTTATTAAAGACTCTTTTTTTAAAATAAATTTAGTAAATTCACTAATCATCATATTACCTATAATACCGGGAGTGAAAGTTGGACTCATTAACTCTGACTCTATACCATGTTTTTTATCTTTATATAATTCACTTAAAATACCACTTCCTGGCATTATTATACCAAGTTGTCCATACCATCCTGCAATTGCCCCATGAATCAATGGGATATTAAATGTATTGCAATATTTTTCAAGTAATACTTTTGATTCAATATTATCAACTGCATCAAATACAATATCAATGTTTTCAAAATTGGTGATATCAAATGAATCATCTAATTTTGTATGAATTGCTTTTATATTTAAATTAGGATTAATTTCTAATAAACCTTGTTTAACCACTTCGACTTTAGATTTGCTTATACTACTAAGTGTTGAAAACATTTGTCGATTTAAATTTGACTCGTCAAAATCGTCATAATCTACGATAGTAATTGAACTAACACCTATCCTAGCTAAACTTGAAGCAATGTATCCACCAAGCCCTCCAACACCAACCACAAGAACTTTTGTAAAAATAAATTTTTTCAGTTCAGAATCATTCATAATTCCCATATTTCTACTATATTGCATGAGACACCTCCACTTTAATATAAGTGTATCTTTATTATAATACATTGTACATATATTTCAATTAAATGATAGTTATTTTTTAAAAAAAATACTGATGTAAGAAAGCGCTTATATATGGTATAATATATTTATTATAAAAGTATCCGAGCTTAAAAGTCTAAGGGTTTCTATGACTTCAAAGCCGAAGGGTATATAGAGAAATTTATATGCCTCCCACGTTTGGAAAGGATGATAGACTTTTTACTCCTTTTTGGTGTGAAAAGTCTTTTTTTTGAGGTGAAGGAATGAAAAAATTATTATTAATAACAGTTTTATTTTTAACAATCTTTCTTAGTTCTTGTAAGAAAGAGGAACTTCTTTTAGTTACTACAACATCACTTGATAACTCTGGATTTTTAGAGTATATTCTACCGTTTTTTGAAGAAGAATATGGTGTACATGTTAAAGTAGTTGCAAGAGGTACAGGTGCAGCACTTGCACTTGGTGCAGAGGGACAAGCAGATGTGTTATTTGTGCATGACTATGATAGTGAAATGATATTTATGAACGCAGGATATGGTGAAAAGAGAGCCGATGTAATGTATAACCATTTTCTAATAGTTGGACCAAAAGCATTAAATCTAGGAAGCGTTGAAGCAACACTAGAACATATTTATAGTAATGAACTTGAATTCTATTCAAGAGGTGATTCTTCAGGGACTCATCTAAAAGAATTAAGCCAATGGGAAATGTTTGATTATGATGTGTCAAGTTTTGGTGATTGGTATCAAGAAACTGGGCAAGGCATGGGATCAACGTTGTCAATGTCTGCGTTAGACGATCACTATACTTTAGCGGATATCGCAACATTTTGCGCTATGCAGGACACACTTGACATAGAAGTTGCGTATGAAGATGTAAATCAATTAGTTAATCAATATGGGATTATCAAAGTAACCGGAGATTTACATAATAGAGATGACAAGAACGCTGACTTATTCTATGATTGGATTCTAAGAGATGATGTTCAAGTATTGATTTCAGAATATATAATGTGTGAGTTACAAATGTTTTACCCAAATGCGGAGTGATTAGATGATTTATGAAAGTGTTATTGAAGCATTTAAATTATTAATATCTTTTGATGCAGAAATATATTCAATTATATTTCTTTCTTTAGCTATATCTATTTTAGCTACTTTAACTGCTTCAATAATAGGAACCTTTCTTGGGATACTTATTAGTATTTCAGACTTTAGATTTAAGAGATTTACTAAAAAACTTATTTTTACTTTTATGGGTATTCCACCCGTTGTGTTAGGGTTAGTTGTTTTATTACTATTAACTGGACCATTTGATAACTTAAACTTGCTGTTTACTAAGACAGCAATGTATATAGCTCAAACATTATTGGTTTTACCGATAATAATTGGGAACATCATTATTACTAGTGAAAAAACACAAAAGAAGGTATTAGAAACTGCGACCACACTTGGAGCATCTAAAATAGACAAAATATATCTATTAATCATCGAAACAAAACCATTTATATATATGAGCATTATATTAGGGTTTTCAAGAGCATTAAGTGAAGTAGGAGCAGTTATGCTTGTTGGTGGGAACATTAGAGGTGACACCAGGGTTATGACTACATTTATTGCCTTAAATAATAGTATGGGTGAATACGCAATGTCAATTGCGATGGGAATTATATTATTAACTATCGCATTTTTACTACATACCTTACTCGCAAGGTTTAGAGGTGATTTTTATGATTGAGATAAAAGACTTAAAAGTAAAAATGAAATCTTTAGAATTTCTATTTGAAGACTTTAAATTTGAAAAAGGTAAAGTCACAGTTATAAGTGGAAGAAATGGCGCAGGGAAAACTACTTTACTAAGAGTTTTCGCTTCGTTTTTAGACTATGAAGGATCATTAAAAATAAATGCAAATATTACATACAATAGTCAGGAACCGGTTATATTTAATAGAACTGCATATTGTAATATTGCTTATCCATTAAAAGTAAGAAAACTAGATATTTCAATGTATCACGATAAGATAATTGAGTATTCCAAATTATTAGATATAGAACATTTATTAGATACAAACGCATTAAAATTATCGTCAGGAGAAAAAATGAAAGTGTCTATTATTAGATCAATTATATTTAATCCTGATATAGTATTACTTGATGAACCAACAACCCACCTAGATTTAGAATCAATCGCTGAGCTTACAAATCTTATTAGTTCTCTTAAAGATAAAATAACCTTTATAATTGTAACCCACAATAAAACATTTATGGAAGATTTAGCTGATGTGGAATACAAAGTAGGAGGAAAAATGTTATTAGTTAAAACGATAGATGAAACGATTAAGTTATTGAAGGAAAACTTTAATAACTACAATTTAAAAACAAAGACAATATTACTAAATGAATCGCTAAATTATGTAATCGCTGAAGATGTTATATCTAGCGAGGATGTTCCTCATTTTAATAGAAGTGTAGTTGACGGATATGCCGTTGATTTTAATAGTGTAAAATTAGCAACCTCTTCAACACCTTCAATACTTGAACATACTGGTGAAGTATTAATGGGAACTGAGTCATTTGTTATAGTTAAACCAAACACAACTGTCTATGTTCCAACAGGTGGTCATTTACCAAAAGGATCAAACGCAGTTGTTATGATTGAGAATACTGAGATTCTTGGGAAAGAAGTAATAATTAATAAGAGTGTATCAAAAAACGAAAATACATTACTAAAAGGAACTGATATTTCAATGGGTCAAATTGTTGTATCTAAAAACACTTTAGTAACACCATTGATAATAGGTTCATTAAAAGCAATTGGGATTAATAAAATATTAGTATTTGAAAAACTATCATCTTTAGTTATATCCACAGGTGATGAAATAGTAAAAGACAAGAGTACTTTAAACATTGGTGAAATTCGAGATATAAATACTTACACAATAAGTAATCATTTATCTAGTAAAAACATAATAGTAAATGAATCAATAATTATAAATGATAATTTTATCGAATATAAAAACGCTGTACTAAAAGGGTTTGAATCTTCTGATATAATTTTTAGTAGTGGAGGAAGTAGTGTAGGAGAAAAAGACTATACTTTAGCCATTTTAAGAGATATTGGTGCAAAAATATTAGTCCATGGAATTAATATTAAACCTGGTAAACCTAGTATTATAGCTAAGTATAACAACAAGTTATTCTTTGGATTACCTGGACAACCAACTTCCGCATTTTTTGTTTTGAATACTTTTATAAATGTGATAATAAACACAATATATAATATTGATAGTGTAATCCCTATTCCATACTTTGAAGCAAGATTAGATTCAAATGTACATTCTCCTACAGGTAGAAGAATGTACCAATTAGTAAATATAAAATCAAAAGATAAAGAGTATATTGCAACTCCACTTTTTTCGAAAAGTGGGATGATCCATTCTTTAACTTTGGCAAATGGATACATGATAATTGATGAATCTAGTGAAGGATATACTGAGAATTCAATTGTAAAAGTATATAGATTGGGGGACTAAAAGTGATAAGAAATGTATATTTAAAAAGCACAGATTTAAAAGACATTAATCCAATAATTGATTTAATTGTTAAAAATTACATAGTGAAATGGGAGACTATTAGTGTTATTGATTCATTAAATAGAATATCATTTGAAGGAATCTATGCAAATGTCAGTAGCCCATACTATAGCGCTTCAGCCATGGATGGTATTGCGCTAAAAGCGAGCTTAACATATGAAGCTACTGAAACAAATCCAGTAATTCTAGATAAAAAGCATATAAAGTATATTAATACAGGAAATGAAATACCTGAAGAGTTTGACGCAGTAGTAATGATTGAAGATGTATATGATAATAATGATGGGACAATATCTTTAATAAAGAGTGTAAGACCATATCAAGACATTAGACCAATTGGTGAAGATATAGTTGAAGGGGATATGGTGGTCCCCAAAAACCATTTGATAAGACCGGTAGATATCTCTGCATTATTAAGTGCTGGAATTAGTGAAATTAAAGTTATAAAAAAACCAAAAGTTGCAATCATACCAACAGGTGATGAAATAATCAGAGATGTTAAAGATCTTAAAAAAGGAAAGATAATTGATTCGAATTCATTTTTTATGAAAAACGAATTAACTTTACTTGGGGCAGAATCTAAGATATTTGATATTGTAGTTGATGAATATATTCTATTAGAAAAAGCAGTAATTAACGCATCAAATAAATATGATCTCATACTTATCGGCGCGGGAAGTAGCGCAGGAAGTAAAGACTATGCTAAAAACATAATAGAAAAGAATGGAACAGTTCATGTTCACGGTATTAGTATTAAACCAGGAAAACCAACAATTATAGGTGAAGTTAACAATACCCCTGTTATTGGCATACCGGGTTACCCTGTTTCCACATACATTGCTTTTGATTTAGTAGTAAAACCAATAATAGGCAAATTCCTAAATATTGAAAAAACACATAAAGAAGCAATAAAAGCAAAACTAACTAAAAAAATATATTCTTCGCTTAAGAACGAAGAATATATTCGAGTTAAACTCGGAATAATAAATAATGAATATATCGCATCTCCCCTCAATAGAGGAGCTGGAGTAACAATGAGTTTGGTTAAAGCTGACGGAATAATGATTGTTCCTAAAAATAGTGAAGGATATGAATCTGGCAGTATAGTTGATATTTCATTATTAAAAGATATTAATGAAATAGAGAAATCATTAATATCAATTGGATCTCATGATATCTTACTAGATAAAGTTGATGACCTAATGAGTAACAATAATTATCATCTATCAAGTTCACATATAGGTAGCTTTGGTGGCATTATGGCTATAAAATCGAAAGGGTGTCATATTGCCCCAGTTCACGTTTTAGATGAAGACGGTAGTTATAATCTAAATATATTAGATAAGTATTTAGACAACGACTATAGTCTTGTTAGAGGAGTATCAAGAGTCCAAGGACTTATGGTTAAAAAAGGGAATCCTAAAAATATTAAATGCTTAAAAGATTTACTAAAAGATGATATTACTTTTGTGAATAGACAACGAGGAAGCGGAACAAGAATACTTCTTGACTATATGTTAGATAAAGAAGGAATTGACTCTAAAGGTGTCAAAGGCTATGATTTTGAGCTTAGCACACACATGTTGGTGGCTTCTTCAGTAAAGGATGCCAGGTTTGATTGCGGTATGGGGATTGTAAGTGTAGCGAATCTGAATAACTTAGATATAGTTGAAGTAGGAAAAGAAAATTATGACTTTTTAGTTTTAAAAGAGATAATTGATACACCTATCTTTGATGAATTTATAAGTGTTTTAAAAAGTGTTGAGTTCAAAAATGAACTTGATAAGTTGGGTGGATACATAATTAATGATATTGGTGTTATAATAAAATAAAGAGGTGACATTTATGAAAGATACATTTAAAAGAGAGATTGATTACTTGAGGATATCTGTCACAGATAGATGTAATTTGAGATGTTTATATTGTATGCCTGACGGAATACAAGACAAGAAAGATCATGATGAGATAATGCGCGATGAAGAAATTATTAATGTAGTAGAAGAGTCTGTAAAAATAGGTATTACTAAAATACGTATTACGGGAGGAGAACCACTTCTTAGAAAAGGAATATATAACCTAATTAGTAAAATCAATAAAGTTAAAGGAATCAAAGAAATTACCATTACAACTAATGCAATTTTATTAGTTGGTAATGTCAAAAAACTTAAAGAAGCAGGAGTATCAAGAGTAAACTTCAGTTTAGATACACTTGATAGTGAAAAGTTTAAATTTATATCAAATACTTCTCTAACTTTAGACTATGTTGCTTTAATAGAGGAATTAAAAGAATATGACATGCAGCCTATTAAAGTAAACGCAGTGTTACTAAAAGGTTTTAATGATTCTGAAATTCCAGGTTTTATTGAGCTTGCCAATAAGTATGATATTAGTATTAGACTTATTGAATTAATGACAATAGGACACTTAAACTTTGATTATGATAAATACTACATAAGTAAAGATGATATTCTTAAAAAATATCCTGAATTAAAGTTTGTTAAGAAGGATAACGTATCAGAATACTATCAAGTAGATGGTAATAAAGGTTATATCGGATTTATAAATCCGATAAGTCATAAGTTCTGTAGTGATTGTAATAGAATCAGACTAACTGCGGACGGACATTTAAAACCTTGTCTACATAACAATGATGAAATCATGATTAAAGAAATAAGTGGAGAACAATTACTTAAAAAATTAAGAGAAGCAGTTAAATCTAAACCAGTCAGTCATAAGCTTGACGAGTCTAAAGATAACAGATCAGATAGATCAATGAATAAAATAGGAGGTTAGATTATGGAACTAACACATTTAAACAAAGAAGGTAGAGCTCACATGGTCAGCGTCACTAATAAGTCAGATACTTTTAGAAAAGCTATAGCTAGAGGCACTTTGCAAATGCTGCCTGAAACATTAAAAAGAGTTATAAATGGTGGAATGGGAAAAGGTGATGTACTCGCAGTTGCACAAGTAGCTGGGATTATGGGTGCTAAAAAAACATCAGACATTATACCTATGTGTCACCCGTTATTGATCACACATGCGGATATTAGTTTTAGTCATGATTTTGATAAGTCGGAACTATATATTGAAGCTTCAGTCGCTCTAACTGGTAAAACAGGAATAGAAATGGAGGCATTAACGTCTGTAAGCATAGCGGCTTTAACAATATACGATATGTGTAAAGCAATAGACAGAAGTATGATTATAAAAGACATCAGATTGATGGAAAAATCTGGTGGAAAAAGCGGAGAATATAAGAGGAGAGAAGAATAATGGCAAAAGTCTTACAAATAAACACAAGCCTTACAAAAGGTGTAATTAAAGAGGCTGTAGATAAAGCAACATTTAAAATTGATCATGGAATTCTTGGAGATGCTCATGCAGGTGATTGGCACCGTCAAGTTAGTATGCTTGGAATTGAGAGTTTTGAAAGAATGGAAATGACTAATGGAGAACTACCTATGGGATCTTTCGCAGAAAACTTAACAACTGAAGGAATAGAACTATTTACTCTTCCTATTGG
>JAFLJX010000113.1 GCA_022712785.1 Mycoplasmatota bacterium
TAGTGAAACTGATATCTATTTAAGACCTGAAACTGCTCAAGGTATTTTCTTAGATTTTAAAAATGTTCAAAGAAGTACAAGGAAAAAAGTTCCTTTTGGAATTGGACAAATAGGTAAATCATTTAGAAATGAAATTACTCCTGGTAACTTTATTTTTAGAACTAGAGAATTTGAACAAATGGAATTAGAGTTTTTCTGTAAACCAGGAACTGAAATGGAATGGTTTAATTACTGGAAAAATGAATCACATAAATTTTTATTAAGCTTAGGGCTTAATGATGAAAATATAAGATTACGAGATCATGAAACCGAAGCATTGTCTCATTATTCTAATGCGACTACTGATATTGATTATAGATTCCCATGGGGATTTGATGAGTTATGGGGTATAGCTTCAAGAACTGATTATGATTTAAAGCAACATCAGACTCATTCAAAAAAATCATTAGAATATTTAGACCCGGATACAAACGAAAAGTATTTGCCTTATGTAATTGAACCATCATTAGGAGTTGAAAGACTATTCCTCGCAGTTCTTAGTGAAGCTTATGTTCTTGAAGATTTGGGTGAAGGGGAAGACAGAATTAATTTAAAATTAGCTCCAAGTCTTGCACCATATAAAGTAGCTATCCTGCCTTTAATCAAAAAATACCATAAAGAATTAGCTATTGAAATGGAAGAATATTTAAGTAAAGTATTCACAGTAACATATGATGAATCAGGTAAAATTGGGAAAAGATATCGTCGTCAAGACGCTATCGGTACACCATTTGTTTTAACTGTGGATGACGACTCAGTTAAAGAAAATAAATTTACATTAAGAGATAGAGATTCAATGGAACAAGTTACTCTAAGCAAAGATGAATTAATTCCATATTTGATGGAAAAACTATACTATTAGGTGATTAAATGGCGAAAATTAGTGATGCAGTAATATCTGAAATACTTAGTAAAACAGATATAGTAGACCTAATATCTGAAAAAGTATCTCTTTCTAAAAAAGGAAAGAGTTATTTTGGATTGTGCCCGTTTCACAATGAAAAGACACCTTCGTTTTCCGTGGAACCCGAAAGAAAAATATTTAATTGTTTCTCTTGTGGTGAAAAAGGTAATGCAATTGGTTTCTTACAAAAAACTGAAAACTTAAGCTTTGTTGAAGCAGTTGAAAATTTAGCTGATAGAGCTAACGTCTCTATTGATTTTTCAAAATATAAAAAAGATAATCCTAACAAGAAACTATTGGAGATTAACCAGGCAGCATCTGATTTTTATAAGTTATATTTAAACAGTACTAAACATGGTGTTGTAGCTAAAGAATACTTAAAAAATAGAGGAATTAGTGATGAAGTAATTGATAAGTTTGATATTGGTTTATCACCAAATGATTTTGATTTACTATATAAAACATTAACTGAAAAAGGGAACTTAGTATCTGATTTACATGATTTAGGATTAGTTAAACAAGGTAAAGAAGAAAACTTTTACGATTTATTTAGAGAACGTATTATATTTCCAATAATAAACGAACACGGGAATGTTGTTGGATTTTCTGGTAGAACATATATTGACAAAAAAGATGGTTCACCTAAATACATAAATAGTCCTCAAACGAAAGTTTTTATTAAAAGCAATGTTTTATACAATATGAATAATGCAATTAATGAAATTAAGAAAAACAATAGAGTAGTCTTATTTGAAGGGTACATGGATGTAATCGCAGCTTATAGAGCTAATGTTAAAGAGAGTGTTGCTTCAATGGGAACATCTTTAACTTTGGATCAAGTAAGATTAATCAAAAAATACACTAATAATATTACTATCTGTTATGACGGAGACCCTGCTGGGGTTGAAGCAACAGAAAGAGCAATAAAATTATTTGAAAAAGCTAATATGGAAATTAAGATAGTATTACTTCCAGATAAGTTAGACCCTGACGATTATCTTAAAAAATATTCCGCAGTTGATTTAAATAAATTCATAAATAATAGTTGGATTGACAAAATCGAATTCGCTTATAGAAAAAGTAATATGAATATTGATTTCACTAAAATGTTAGATATTGAACATTTTAAGAAAATCATATTTGATTTAATAAAAAACAGCTCAAATACTATTATAGAGAGTTATATCAATAGATTGAGTGAAGACACGAAAGTATCAGTTGAATCTATTAGACAGGATTTTAATCAGTATACAAAGAGAAATATTAGGAACCTAAGAACTAGGAATATTCAAAAAGTTAAAATTGATCGAAAATATAGTGTTGCTGAAAGAAATTTAGTTAATTACTATCTTAAGGATTTTAAATACGTTAAAACATTTAACAATGAATTTGGTGAAATGTTCCATATTAATCAAATGGTTAGAGATATTAAAATGATTATTGAAGATTTACATTATAAGAATTTAGAAACTTCTAAAGAAAGTATTATCTTAGAAGAGGACTTACTCAAAAAAATGAATCCAGACCAGCTACATTTTTACGATAATAGAGTAAAATATAAGATGGCAGAGCTTGATGATAAAGAGTATAGAGACCTTTTAGGTGTAATACAAGATTATCAAATATATTTGGTAATCAAAAAATTAGAAGATGAGATAAAAGACGCTCCTACTATGCTAGAAAAAATCAAACTAGCAGAATATCGAGATGTAAAAATTAAGGAGGCTAAGTATGGACAAAGATAAAATTATCCAGGAATTAGTAGAAATTAGCAAGGCAAAAGGTTATATTGCAGTAAAAGAAATATTAAAATTTGTTAGTGATGAAACTTCAGATTTTGATGATGTAGTTGCTGAACTTGAAAAAAGACAAGTTGATGTGGTTGATGGAGATGAGATGGTAGGGTATAAAATTCCTGCAATTATCACTGAAGATTCTGACGGATTTGACGATGAAGAAAAAGAATTAGATTCAAGCATCGTTTTGGATTTAGATTTTACTAAAGATATTGAAGAAGAATTACTACATGATAAATCATTTGAAAACCAAATTTCAATTAAAGTTGATGATCCAGTTAGAATGTACCTTAAAGAAATTGGTCGTGTTGATTTATTAGTTGGGACAATGGAAGTTGATTTAGCAATTGATATTGCCAATGCAAAAGTTGCCAAAGAACAATTCGAAGAAATGGTTGAAATGCATGAAGAAATTGAGCCTGTCTACAAAAAACAAGTTGAAGAATTAATGTATAAAGGTGAGTTAGCTAAGAATAAATTAGTAGAAGCAAACCTACGTTTAGTTGTTTCAATTGCAAAAAGATATGTTGGTCGTGGAATGCAATTTCTTGATTTAATACAAGAAGGTAATATGGGACTAATGAAAGCTGTTGGGAAGTTTGACCACACTAAAGGATTTAAGTTTTCAACTTATGCAACATGGTGGATCAGACAAGCAATAACTAGAGCTATTGCAGACCAAGCTAGAACAATAAGAATACCTGTACATATGGTTGAAACTATTAATAAATTAGTTAGAACTCAAAGACAATTAATTCAAGAATTAAAACGTGAACCTCGTCCCGAAGAAGTTGCAGAAAGAATGGGAATCACTGTTGAAAAAGTTCAAATAATTCAAAAAGTTGCTCAAGAACCAATCTCTTTGGAATCACCTGTTGGTGAAGAAGAAGATTCAAGTTTAGGAGATTTTATTCCCGATCCTGATACACTGACTCCTATGGAGTTTACATCTAAAGTAATGCTTAAAAGAGAACTTGATGGTGTACTTGAAACATTAACAGATAGAGAAGAAAAAGTTTTAAGAATGCGTTTCGGATTACTTGATGGACGTTCTAGAACTTTAGAAGAAGTTGGTAGAGAATTTGGAGTTACCAGAGAACGTATAAGACAAATCGAAGCAAAAGCACTAAGAAAACTAAGACATCCTTCAAGATCAAAAAAATTGAAAGATTTCATGAGTGGAAGGTAGTGAAAATATCAAAAAGACTTTCAATCTGCTTAAAGTATACTGAAGGTTTTAATAAATTAGCTGATATTGGGACTGACCATGCGTTACTACCAATTAACGCTGTCACTCTTGGATATGTATCTTCTGCGCAAGCAATTGACAATAAACAAGGTCCATTTGTTATTGCCTATAGTAACGTTTTAAAGTATGAATTAAATAATAAAATTGAAGTTGTACTTGGTGATGGTATTAATAAAATTGATAGTGATGTTGATTGTGTTGTAATTAGTGGTATGGGAGGAAGTTTAGTATCTGATATTATTCTAAAAGATGATAAACAAAACATAAAAAGATTCATACTACAACCAAATAATGATTCCAATTTAGTTAGGAAAGCTTTATCTGATATTGGTTTTCATATTGCAGACGAACTTGTATTTAGTGATAACAATAAGATATATGATCTTATTGTTGCTGACAGTGGATTCAAGCAATATAATGATTTAGAAATTGAGTTTGGTCCAATAAATCTAAAAGAAAAGCCGCACTTTTTCATCCAAAGGATTGAAAAAGAAACAGCTAAATTAAAAAAAGTGTTACCACATATCACAACTGAATCTAGAAAAACTGAAATCATATCTAGATTAAAACTCTTAGAGGAGGTAATTAGATGAATGGAATTGAAATAATCGGTATATTCGAACAACTATATCCTAAGGATTTAGCTTATAAATGGGATAACGTAGGACTTCAAATAGGAACTATAAATAAAGAGATAAACAATGTATTATTATCCCTAGATCTAACTCTTGAAGTAGTTGAAGAAGCTATTCAAAATAAAACTGAACTAATAATAGTTCATCACCCTCTTATATTTAGTCCCTTAAAGTCAATTGAAACAGACACTTACAAAGGAAAAATCATTGAAAAATTAATAAAATCTAACATTGCATTATATGTAGCACATACTAATTTTGATGTTAGTTCATTCGGTATGAATACAATGTTAGCTAATATGCTTAATCTTAAAAACCAGAAAGTTCTTGAATTTACGACTGAAGATGAAGGTATAGGTAAAGTAGGGACTGTTAACTCAATTACAATGAAAGACTATATAAATACTGTTAAAGAAACTTTTAAGGTTGAAAACGCTCGCTTCATCGGCGATATGAACAAAATAGTGAATAGAGTAGCCATTACAGGTGGATCAGGTTCTAGCACTATTAATAGCGCTAGTGACAATGATGTAGATGTTCTAATTACTGGCGATATATCATATCATCATGCTCATGATGCGCTAGCTATTAACTTAAATATACTTGATATTGGACACAACATTGAAAAGTTTTTCGTTAATGAGCTTAAAAATATATTGGAAGATAAAGGTATTAAAGCAAATATCTTAATAAGTAAAATTAATACTGATCCATATAAATTTGTATAAAAAAAAACTGATGTGTGGTGCACCGTGTTGTTATGATTTTACGGATTCTAAAATATCAGTTACTCCAAGATCACTTTGAAATGTTCGATAAGTGATCTTTTTCTTTATCAATTTTACTCTTTTGTATAAATCTTCAATCATTAGATTTTTATTCTCAATCGATTGCCGTATATTAGTATCTTTTGATTTTTTTGTATGATTATATTTATAGACAAAAAAGTTCATGTAATGTTGTAGATTTTTGAGTCTATACCCAGCGTGTTTAAACAAATATCTTTTTATATTACTATGAAGTGAATCTATGAGTTTTGTGCTGTATTCCCCCGATTTGTCTCTTCTCGCATCTACATTAGGACAGTCAAAACTTTTAAGTAATCTCTTTTGCGTTGGACCACCGTCGTGAATTATCAGGTTAATATCTTTCATGTTTCCTATACACATATTTATATAAATATCAGGTTTAACCATTCCTCTAGAAGCTACTTTGGCGATACAATTCCCTTGTAAATTTATTACTGTTACGACACATAAGTGATTAAAGGATAATCCCCTTATTCCCTTTCCGTCAGCCCTGTAAAGTTTATACTGTTTGTCATTAATTCTGACAAACG
>JAFLJX010000114.1 GCA_022712785.1 Mycoplasmatota bacterium
TATTCTTGTAGAACATAGGCAGAATCATTACGTGTAATCAACTCCCTATAAGCATCACAAATAATCTCAAATTCTCTTAAAGCAATTTCATCATCATTGTACAATACAAGATTAACTAGCAACGGATATTCAAATAAAGCTACTACTAATTCTTCTGTAGTCATGGACTCAAGTATTTTATCTGGTATACGTGTTGCTGCGATCATCTGATCTCTCGTAGTAAACTCTTTCCATTCTTCACTTGATGTAGTTATTGGATACTCAAACTTTTCTTTTACAAGTACCCCAAATATCTTTTCTGAACTTGAAAATACTTCAGAGGCTTTTATTCCAAGAAAATCATCTTCGGTTATTGTCTCAAAGTATTTATTCAGAACAACAGCTGCATCAACACGTGTAAGTAATTCCTTAAAAGCATCACAGTCCTTTTCAAACATTCTTAATGCCATATCATCATTATTGTAAGCATAAACATTAACCAATAACGGATATTCAAAAAGAGCAACAACTAATTCTTCTGTAGTCATATCCTTTAGTATTTCTTCTGGTATTCGTATTGCTGCGATCATCTGATCTCTAGTAGTAAAGTCCTTCCATTCGGGACTTGATGCAGTAATTGGATACTCAAACTTTTCTTTTGCAAGTACTCCTGTACCATCAATAAAGGTAAATACAAACAATAAAACAAAAATAAAACTTAAAATCTTTTTCATTAAAACACCTCTTCCTTTTTTAGGTAGTGTCAAAAGTTACGATTTTGGCACTGTTTTTCGTTCACCTACATGTTCATACATATGTTATATCATCTCTATTAATTTCACAATACATCATAGGTAAACTTATAGTTGACCTAACTAATAATCAAAGCTGATATTATATTTACATTAGAAATAATGAGATTATATTCTCTACAGTGTTAGTTAATAATATCATCACCTCTCAACAAGGTTATCTAAAAAAGTTATTAATGAAAAGCATAAAATGGTTTTATAAAGGAATGGGCACTTGTAATTAGTAATATCATTAAGTTAAGAAAAATAAGAGAAATCTTCCCATAAAAAAATACCTCAAAAGTATATGACTATCATCTAATACTAATAATCCCATTGATTATTTTCTTTTTTTATAGTATCTACTTTAAGGTATCATCTCATTATGTATAAGTTTAGCAGTTTTGTTATAATATTTTTCTTCAAGTTGCAATTTACTTATTCGTTATTTCCTATAATATTTTTACTTACTACTTCTAGGTTTCTCTGGACTGTCATTACTACTAACCCAAGCTTAATTGCTGGTTTAAGATAATTATCTCTAAATGTTAGTTTATGTTTAATTCCCACTAGTCCCATAAGTTCATTTGCAGATTTAGGTATTACTGTGATGACATTCATCTGTAAGCGGGTACTCGTGGTGGAGTTGAGAGTCCCTGAACGATACCCTCATCAACGTTATCAATCTTTCTATAGCACTTTGAATACGATGTAAAATACTCCGATTGTATAAAGAATGCTAAAGAGAGTCCCAATAATAAAATATTCTCCAAATTTTTGCTTATCTAAATTTTTAAATCTTGCAACTGATTTTGCAGCTAACACAAAACCAATAGTACCAAAATTATTAGTCACTAAACAAATCATAATTAATAATCTTTCCATGGAACCAATAACTGCGCCAGCATTTTCATTTCCAATATCTCTGTTTGATACATTTACAAGTCTTGTACTTGTTGTGTTTTTATTCTTTCTTTTTATTAACTCGATTTCCATATCTTCACCAGAGTAATTTGCAAATACTTCTTTAAAGGTAATATTGGCAACTTTTGTAATCAGAATAATCACTAATGTATACTTAAAAAATATGATATTATCTGTAAATTCTTGAAAATACTTACCTTTACCAAAATACTCTACTATAAAATATGATATTGTGAACAGTATTGAGATGTGTAATAGTTGATCCAAAATGTATAAAGCACCATTATACCTTGAACTAATTATTGATCTAGCATATATTTTGAGTAGATCAATAATCCCATGTAAGAACAATGAAAGAATCAAATATACCACAGATATATTATTTTCGGGATTATACACTAATAAGATAATCAAAGATAACAATGTCTGTAATATAACATGAATTATAAAAGGATGTTTGTAAAAATCTTTTATTGTAAAATTCAGCTGATTTTTTCTAGAGATAAATTCATTATTCTGTAAAAAATAATCAACTAGAAAATGTACAGACAATAAGATTATAAAAATATTAAACATTTACCTATTCCCCCTCACGATATATTATTAGAATCTTAATAGATTTTAACACTGCTAAATAATTATAGTATTTCGATATTTTAAGTTTACTAAAAATTGTAGATTCATATTGATTGTATTCAATTGCAATTTCTTTCTTAACAAAATCATCAACTATCCCAACTTTTGAAATTATGAAATGAATTAGTTTTCTTTGTGGTTTAGTCCAACTCGTATTAATGGAATAACATAAACTTAGTGACGCATTTATCAAGTCGTCTAATTCTTCATTCATCGTTTTAATTATTATATTTGATTGGTCCATAATCTTATTTGTCATACTGTATTGTTTAATTGATTCAATTGCATTACGTGAGTTCCACCAAACTGGTCCATCTGAATTGTATGGATTATCAGAGTCACTTAAATTTACAAGTATTTCTCCACTTCCAATTCCAAATCGTATTTTTACCGGCCACATCTCAACTTGTATTTTATGAACAATTTCCAATATATATTCAAAATCTTGATACAAAGCTTGAAACTCATCACCTAATGTAATTGCAAATTTCTTTACAAAACAACTTGAATATTCATTATTGATAGCATCAAGAAAGTTTTGAAGTTTATTTTGCATTTCTGTTCTTTGCTGAATTGATTTTGATGATACAATATCTCCAATAATTGCATAATTCATATTTCCACCTCACTTACAATCATTATACATTACAATTATTCTAACTACAAGTCGAATTTTTCATATATTCTATCCTAGGTTCGAATTTAGCATAAATTCTATTTATAGTTCGAATTTCTATTAAAATTATTCGATTTTTCCCTGAGAATATTAAAATAAATGCTAATTTTGATAAAATAGTTCTAATTTCGTGATCTAAAAGCAGTAAAAAGAAAGAAACAGTAATTTCTTAAAAAATAGCAGTTCTAACTTTCAAAACTAATCATCAATAAACGATTACATAATTATCTATGAAACACTTTCTTAAATCGTTTCTATCTAGATTAGTATTTTCAATAACATGTATATAGAAATCTATTATTCAAGTAAATCTTCCATCGTACAGTGAAGGACTTTTGAGATATTAAACAGATTAATTGCTTTAGACTTATTTATGTCATTTTGTCTTTGCTCAAGCATTTGAATTGTTCTAATGCTTACAGTTGCTCTTTTTGCTAACTCTGCTTGAGTTAACTGATTCCTTTTTCTTATTAGATTTAAGTTTGTATTTTCTTCGAAGTATTTATTATTGATATCTATTACAAAACTTCTCTCATCCATCTCATGATATGGATTATATAATTTAGCTATATTTTCAATAGGGAGCCTATCATTAATGCTGTCAAATGATTTTGACGTACTCCATTGAAAATAAGCCAATATCCATCCTATCCAAAATTCCTTAGTATTTAATTTAATATTAATATTCTTTTTATGAAATTCCTGATCAGATGTACTAATCATCACATCATAAAACAATTCATATCCTGTTTTACCAAAAACTATTGAACTATTACCTTTTTCAATCAATTTGGAGTACTTACTAACTAGTAGCTTTTTTAAGGCTTTTTCTAACGTTAGGTTATAATTATTAACTGCTATATTAAAGTAATCTCCAAGAATATATTGAACTTCACTTAATCTTGATTTTTGGTATGATGTTCTCATTGATTTCACCACCTTTTATTTCTCTTAAATAAATATCTTTTAACTCGTTTTCTTTTTTTAGCTCTTCATATTGTAAATTTGCTTTCTCTACATTATTTTCAATTTTCAAATAATATTCTTCCTGATCTACCTCATAACTTTTTAAGAAATAAATTTCACTAAAAGCTCGTTCACTTTGGATGAATACTTGAAGACCTTGTTCTCCTAGATACATTGCTTCATCTAAAGTTTGAAGTCCAATAACTCCACTTAGAAACTCTCTAGCAAATCGATAATATGCATCGTCTGCACGATAGCCAATAATTATATCATATTTCTTATAGTCTATGATGTAGTTATCGATAATGAATTTGGCGTTATTAATAGCTGTTGAGTTACTAAACTCTCTATTTCCTGATAATATTGCAAGCCAATTTAAAATATTATATTTTTCATCAAGAACTAAAATATCTAGTTCTGTTGTATTTATCTCATACTCACTTATGATTCCATCTTCACCAAATCTACAAGCCCACTGGGCAGCTAAACTTTTAAATTTAGTACAATAGAACCCTTGTCCGTAATCATTATGCTTTTTACCCTTATTTTTACTAGGTTTCATTATTTCTTTGTTACTTCCATGATAAATTGTCAAGATACTCATTTATATCACCTCGATGTTATCTTAACATCTTTATAATTTTAAATCAATATTTTATATCATTGTAATGATACATGGTTCATTATATACATATGCTTGTTTTATTAACAAAAAAATATTAGTATACATATCGTCTGATATGTATACTAATATCTTTAAAATTAAGCCTTAGTTTTTAAGTGGTTTCAAAAATTGGACTATTTTTTCTATTTTGTATTCTATAGTTCTTTTTCATTTTTATCAAAAGTTTAATTAGTATTTAGTAAAGAAAAAGTAATAATTCATTATT
>JAFLJX010000115.1 GCA_022712785.1 Mycoplasmatota bacterium
CGGACTAGCTGTTGATATTGGCGCAAGTAGCGCAGATCATCTAATGGCAGTAAGTGAAAATGATATAAAAAAATTAGCGAAGTCTAACATAATCGCTAATTTACTTCCAAGCACTTCATTTTATTTAAACAAAGATTATGCCAATGCGAGATTAATGATTGAAGAAGGATGTGCTCTTAGTATATCTAGTGATTATAATCCAGGTAGTAGTCCTTGTGAAAATCTTCAATTTGCGATGCAACTGGGAGCTAACAAATTAAAGATGAGCCCTAGTGAAATACTAAATGCAGTAACGATAAACGCTGCTTACCATTTAAGAGTTGATAAAGAAGTAGGCTCAATAGAAATTGGGAAAAAGGCTGACTTAGTAATAATGGATAGTATGAATTTAGAATATATAATTTACCACTACGGAATAAACCATGTTGAAGATGTGTTCAAGAATGGTAAATTAGTTATTAACAATAAAAAAATAGTATAGGAGATAACCATGAAATTGATTGATATGAAAGTAATTGAATTTATAAACGAAGTAGATTCTAAAGCAGTAACTCCAGGAGGAGGTAGTGTTAGCGCACTGGCTTCAAGTATTGGTGTTGCTTTAATAAGAATGGTTGGACATGTTTCTGTGAATAAGAAGAAATTTAGAGCTTTAGATACAGACATACAAGAAAAATATAATGCTATTATAAAAAACATTGAAAGTGTAAAAGATGAGTTAATTGAATTAGTAGATAAAGATACAGATGCATTTAATTTAATAATGGCTGCATTTAAAATGCCCAAAGAAACATCTGATGAAAAAGTATTAAGAAAACAAGCAATACTAGAAGGAACTATAGAAGCAATCAAAGTTCCATATAGAGTTGCAGAGATTTCTATAGAAGCTCTTAGAGAGATAAGTTATGTTCTTGAGTACGGAAATGTCAACGCAGCATCAGACATTGGTGTAGGTGCTATAATGTTATATGCAGGAATTGAAGGATCACTACTTAATGTAAAAATTAACTTACCAGGGTTAGTAGATGAAGAAATGATTAACTTTTATAATACAAACTCAAAGAGTATATTAACTGAATCAAAACAACTAAAAGAAAATATTGTTGAAAAAGTTAAAGAAAAATTATAAATATCTGTTAACAAGTAACTATACAAAAAAAGTAAGCTCATTTAATTGAACTTACTTTTTAATTGATTATCTATAATATCCTGAACGATAGGTTGACAAAGTCCACAGCTACTTCCAGCTTCGGTTGCTTGTTTAACACTTACGAATCTTCTTCTTCCTTCTTTAACTGCTTTTCGAATCTTTCTTTCAGTTACTTGTTTACAAACACAAATAACACCATCTTTAATAGCTTGTTCTTGTTTTTTTTTTTGATATGCATCTCTTTTATTCATATTCATCACCTATTCCATATTAATTATTGTATAATATTAATATGATTAAATAAATGATTTTGAAAAACTATTTTTAAGGAATGATATTATGAGTAAATTTGCCTATGTTACATTTATTATTAGAAATGATTCTTTTTTACCTGGAGCATTAGTATTTGGCTACGCTTTAAAGATACAAAAAACAGAGGCTGATCTAATCTGTATAGTTTCAGAAAACGTATCAGAAAAAGCAGTTGTTAGCTTAAAAGAGATATATGATGATGTAATAACAATCGATGAGTTATACGTTCCCCACGATAGAAGACATGAAAGACAGGATAGACCATTTTTGTTTTCTAGATTTAATGCTTTTAGATTAGGTATCAATGGAGATTTAAATAAAAATTATGAAAAGATAATTATTGCTGACTGTGATATTTTACCACTTCAGAAATATGATTCCTTGTTTGATTTAGAAACTCCCGCTGGCATTATAAACGAAAAAAAAGAGTATTGTATGGAATATAACGAAGAAGGAAGATACATTATTCCTGAGTCTCTAGGAGAAAACGAAACTTGGAACTGGCATGAGATCTATAAGAATGTTCCACATGGAACATTGATTCCAAAAGAAATCACTGATAGAATTAAAACTGATAAGACTAATATGGGAGTAAATGCTAGTCTAATGATATTTACTCCTTCAATGGAGTTATATAATTCAATACTAGACGATTTAGAAAATATTGAAATACAAAAAGAAATTAGCTTATATAATTGGCCAGAAATGCAATATATAACGTTAAAATTAAGTGGACAATGGAGCAATATGGACTTAAAGTTTTCTTCATTTAATGGGTACCCTGATATTAAGTATTTAAATGGAATTCACTTTGCAGGATTAAAACCATGGAATATAAAAAACAAATCATTAAAATCATTTGGAAGATTTGATGATTACAAGTTATGGTATTACACATACTTAAAAATGTGTGATAACAACGAAAGACTTTTAGTAAATATTAGCTTGAAAAAGATATATTTGTTTACTAAAGACTTAACAAGTAATGAAAAATATCAGTTTAACAAGTTTGATATAAAACACTTAAATCATTTCTTTAAATAGAGTCCCTAAGGGACTTTTTATTTATATTTAGTAATTACCTTGACAGATAGAGTAATATTTGTTAAATTATTATGTGTGATAGAGTAATTGGAAGGATGTGCATAATATGAAAAAAACAACACTAGGTGAGCTGATTGCAAATGCAATTTCACATGGCTTAGGAGCAATATTCGCAATTATTGGTTTGGTGTTATTAATTATTAAATCAGATACAACAAGCGAAATACTATCAAGTATAGCATTTGGTGTAGCAATGACAGTTTTATATTTATCAAGTACTTTGTTTCATTCTTTTCCAGAAAAAATGAAAAGAGTTTATTCAGTTTTTCAAAGATTAGATCATTCAAGTATATTTGTGCTAATATCTGGAACGTATACACCTTTTCTTGTTTTATTAGTCGGAACTAAAGAAGCATACATATTGCTTATAATCCTTTGGACTATTACAATAATAGGTATAGTACTTAAGTCTATCTGGATAGATAAATTCAAATATATTCATCTAGGAATATACTTAATCATGGGTTGGAGCATATTACTTATTATCAATGAAGTTTATTATGAAGTAGGAGATGTATTTTTATTCTTACTCCTTGGTGGGATAAGTTATACAGTTGGAGTAGCATTTTATGTTGCCAAGTTTAAATATAATCACTTTGTATGGCATCTATTTGTTTTGGGTGGAACAGTTTTTCACTTCATCGCAGTATATGGATACATATTATAAAAAAGGAGTATAAAATGAAAAATTTTGGAATTATAATAGACAGCACAAGTTATTTATCAGACAAACAAGTTAAAGAATATGATATTATTAAAGTAAGTTTAAATATTATTGATAAAGATAAAACTTATAAAGAGGCTGAAGTTACAAATGACTTTGTATACGACAAACTTGAACAAGGAAATAAATTAACAACTAGCCAGCCTTCACCAGGAGAGTTCATAAATGCCTACAAAGAGCAATTTAAAAAAGGCTATGAAAAAGTATTTGTAATAACGATAAGTGAACCACTAAGTGGTACATATCAATCTGCAAAACTTGCAAAATCAATGATGGATGATCCAGATAAAATTATAATAATAGAGTCTAAAATGGCTTCATTTGGTAATGAAATGGTTATTTTGGAGTTAGTTAAAATGATTGAAGAAGGTAAAACAGAAAATGTTATTCTTGAAAGAATAGAAAAGTTATTTACTACTTCTAATCTTATATTTACAATTGAAAATATGATTAGTATTTACCGTTCTGGAAGAATATCAAGAGCAAAAGCAGCAATTGGGACTGTGTTAAGATTAAAACCCTTAATTCAAATGATTGATGGCGAATTATCTATCTTAAAATCTGCAAGAACACACAAGTCTGTTGTTGAGACTTTAATACGTAGAATGGAAGAAACTACAAAAGGATTTAAAACTATTATTGTTAGAGTTCAGAGTAAAGATTCTATGGAACAAGCATTAATTATAGAAAAAGCAATCAAAAATAGATTCAAAAATGTTATAATATCTATGAACGATCATTTAGGACCAGTGTTTAGTCTTCATTTAGGGAAAAAAGGATATGGCGCATCTTGGTGTGCTGAATAAAGAAGGAGTGTCAAAATGAAAAAATATGCTATTGTAATTGACAGTACCGTTTACTTAAGCCAAAAACAAATTGAAGATAACGAATTAAAAGTTGTTTCTTTAAAAGTTGTTGAAGGAGACATATCTAAAAGAGAAGTTGATGTAGATAATAATTATATTTTCTTTAGACAAGATTCAGGGGCTAGCTTTATAACAAGTCAACCTTCACCAGGTGAATTTCTAGAAAACTATGAAGAATTATTATCCAAAGGATATGAAAAAATCTTTGTTGTATTAATATCTAAAAATTTAAGTGGAACATTCCAATCAGCTAACTTAGCGAAAAATATGTTAAGTGATCCTGATAAAGTATATATATTTGATACTATGCTAGCAGCTTATGGTACTGAAATGATAACAGAACAAGTTATCAAAATGATTGATAATAATAAACCAGAAAAAGAAATAATTGACAGAATTGATAAGATAATCAGTACATCAAGACTTATGTTTACTGTGGAAAATTTATTCTCTCTTGTAAAAGGTGGAAGAATATCAAGTACTTCAGCTGCAATAGGTACAGTGTTAAGAATAAAACCTATTGTCAAAATGATTGATGGTAAATTAGTAGTAGTGAATAAGGAAAGAACACATAAAAAAGTACATAAATATATGATCGAGAATATTAAAGAAGATACAAAAGGATATGAAAGTATCACTTTTAGAATTACTTCTCATAATTCAACTGAAAGTGCTACACGGTTGAAAAATGTTATTGAAGAGGTATTTCCTAAATCAGAAATAATATTCACAGATTATTTAGGTCCGGTTTTCTGTATCCATATTGGTAGAAAAGGATATGGAATAAGTTGGTTTTCAGAGTAAATAAAAAATCACTTTCAATCTGAAAGTGATTTTATATTTTTAATGGGGAGATTCTTCATCTTCTACTTTAAAGTAATCATAGTTTAGAACTTTCAAATTATATGTGTAGTCATTAATAAACTTATTACTCAAATATCTTATATATTCAGGGTTAACATCATCTGGTATAGTCATTGCTTCTGGTAATGAATCATAACTAAATGTTGCACTAACAAAACTTAAATCAGCAAATCTAACAACATTCTCTTTATCAGCTAAAGCATCATTCCCAAATACAAGTTTATAATCAAGAGGTAAGTTGAATAAGTTAGACATAGTTGGTATAAAGTCAATTGAAGAAATATAATTATCAACATAACCATTAAGTACAGATGAGTTAGAATAAATTAGTAAGGGAACATTATGAATATCCATATCACTATTATCATCTTTCATATCATCATATTCCCATATAGTGTTTTTATCTACACCATAAGCATAATGATCTCCAAAAATAACTATTACAGTATCTTCAAGTTTATTATTATCTTCTAATTGTTCAAATAAATAACCAATTGCTTTATCTAATTCTATATTAGCTGCTAAATAATAGAAAATCTCATCATCAAGTTCAATATCATTTCTAATTTCATAATCAGCAACTTCATGAGCGTTTTTTGCAGCTATGGGATGATTTTCATCATATTTAAAGTGTCCTGATACTGTAAGCATATTCACAAAAAATTTATCTTCATTAATAAATTCAGGAACTGCTGCCACCATCATATCTAAATCACTTTGCCAATCATGATTAAAGATTATAGATTTTTCACTGTTTTCAATATCCATTCCCATTTCTTCTGGTCCAAAATAGCTGTTATAGCCTAAAGTATTAATATGAAAAGTTGATCTAGGATAAAAGTAATCTATGTAATTATGGAATGAAAAAGTCTCATACCCATTTTTCTCAAATAAATTTGGTAATGTTGAAGGGAAAGTATTATCAACATAATAATCCATACTTAATGTAACGTTATTATTAGGATACATTGAAGTTTGAACCAAAAATTCAGTATCTGCAGTGCTTCTATAATAAAGAGGTGAATAATAATTTTGTAAATATGCGTTTTGAGTCTTGATTCTATATAAGTTTGGTGTTAATTCCTCGTTAATTGCAAATGTATCAAGGCTTTCTGCCATTATGAATATAAGATTTTTATCTTCAAATATTCCACTATAATTATTAACAATATGATTTGGTTTTGAATCAAAATAATCGTCTATCAATATTTCATACTCTGTTTCACTTAAAGGATCAGTTCTAAACAAACTAAAGAAATCTCTTTGTGTATATGTAAGTAATCCAAATTTCTTTAAAGCATCTTGTGAATTATACATGTAAGTATATAAATCCATATCGCTATAAGTGATTACATCTCCTAAATCATCAGATGATTCATCAATTGTTTGAAGCCCGACAAAGAATATCATAGTTCCTGAAATTAGAAGAATTAAAGGTCTTTTGAGTGTGGAATATTCAATATCAAAAGAAATTACTTTGTATCTACCTAATAAGTAAAGCGAAATAAGCGGTACAAAATAGAGAATCTGTAAGAATTTTATCGCAGTGATATAATCACCAATAAATGATAATCCCGCTGTCACGTCTCCTATAACAGCAAGAGAATAAAACCCTTCAACAAATGAATGATATATTTCCTGGTTTATATAAAGGAAAGTTATTATAGACAAGAATGTGAAAAGAATAATCTTTGCTGCTTTTTCTTTAAAAAACATAGAAATAAACATTATCATCAGAGAGTATGACAATGAGAAAATTACAACCCTCAGTAAATCAGAATTAAATCCAACATACAAAAGCCTAGCTTTAAATATTAATTCTAAATATACGATTGATACAAATAATATAACAAATAGTTTTAAAGAATTAAAAAATTCATTTTTCATAATAATCACGACCTATCGACTTATATTATACTAGATATATATTAAAATGCAAATGTGAGTTTTATAATAAACTATAATGTAGAATATTAACTTTACAGAATAATACATAGTATATTTTTCTTGACAATAGCATTCACATTTAATACAATATATATAGTCTCTTTTTAGAGAACTAATATGGCGGTTGTGGTGAAGTGGTTAACACATCGGCTTGTGGCGCCGACATTCGTGGGTTCGATTCCCATCAGTCGCCCCATATTGGGCTATGGCCAAGTGGTTAAGGCACCGGACTTTGACTCCGATATCGATAGTTCGAATCTATCTAGCCCAGCCATAATGTGCGGGTGTGGCGGAACTGGCAGACGCGCTAGACTTAGGATCTAGTTCTTCGGAGTGCAGGTTCAATTCCTGTCACCCGCACCATTAGAAATTTAAGCAATTCATTGAATTGCTTTTTTTTTTGCCAAAATGTGTTTTCATTGTGTTTCCATTTTGATTATAAATATATCTATGATATAATTTTAAAAAGAATAGGAGTGGTATTTTGCAAGAATTTCACGGAATAGAAAAAATCGCCTATATTGATGAACTTACTGGACTAGGTAATTTATCAAGCTTAAAACAAATTTATGGGAGTAGAGAATTAAATAACCTCCATTTTATTTTTGTAGATATTGATGGATTCAACAAAATGAATGCAATCTTTGGTGTTGATGCTGTAGAAGACATACTTGTATTAGTATCTGAAAAATTAGTTGAATATTGTGGTAATGCAACGGTTTATAGAGTGGGACCAGATCAATTTGTTTTAGTTACAGAAAGTCATTATATTTGTGAACCTATGGAGTTAGCAAGAATATTAATACAACCAATAAAGCATCATAAAGTACAATACTTAGTAAATGCTAGTATATGTGTGCTTGATTATGATGATTTTTTAGGTATAAAATTAGATAGAGTTTTAAAACTAATGAGATTTTCTATCGACCAAGTAAAAAATGAAAAAAGAAATAACTTAATCTATGCGAATCAAGTGTTACTGAATAAGTATTTAGAGAAAAAACAAATAGAATTAGAAATATTTAACGCTGTTAAGAATCAAGACTTTTATCCAAAGTATCAACCTTTTGTAGATACTTTTAATGGTAGTATAATAGGTTTTGAAACTGTTTCAAGATGGAATTTAAATGGAATAGAAATTAAACCTGAAAGTTTCCTTACTATAGCTGAGTATACTGGATTGATTTATGAGATTGAAATGTTCATGTTTGAAGAAACAGTCAAATTCTTCAGTGAATTAAAAGCTGATAGATCAGTTAATTTATCTAGAAGATTTAAAGCTTCAGTTAATTTTTCAGAACACACTATAAAAAGAGTGTTTCAAGAAAATTTAAATAAAACTCTAAATAAATATGGAATCAACCCTAATGAGATAATTATAGAAATTAGAGAACAAATAATTACAAAAGAAGAAACAGTAGAAAAAATTGATAGTCTTCGTAATAGAGGATTCTTAATAGCTATTGATGAATATAATAATAAACACTCTTCTTTAAGATTCTTAGCAAACATTGAAGTGGATATTTTAAAATTAGATTCTATATTATTAGAAAGAATGGATAAAGAAAAAGAATTTACTAAAATGCGTAGTATTTATAAGTTCATAGTTGATATCTCCAAAAATTTTGATCTTACTGTGGTTTCTTCTGGTATAAACAATAAAGAAAACTTAAAACTTATAAAGGAACTTGGGATACATATAGGTTCTGGGGAAATATTTTCAAAAGGTATGTTAAAAGAAGATTTCATAGAATACTTAAAAAATAATAAGATTAAAAGAGGATTCAGAAAATGATAAATTTACTAAGTTCAGGTGTAGCAAATGATTTATCATGGATTCAAAATCTTCATTCTAATGTTGTTTTTGGCATTTCTGCATTAATAATTTTATCTTTAATTGGTGGGAAATTAATGGAAAGAATTAGATTCCCAAAAGTTACAGGGTATATACTAATAGGGATAATAATAGGACCTAGTGTACTAGGAATACTGTCACACGATATGGTTGAAAAGTTTACACTTATAAGACAAGTAGCAATTGGTTTCATTGGTTATACAATTGGGCTTGAACTTAAATTTAGCAAACTTAAGAAAACAGGTAAACAGGTTGTAATTATTACATTATCTCAATCTATTATGACAGCAGTATTTGTTGCTTTTGCAATTGCAATATTTTTGACCCTCACAAATGGAGAATATATTTGGACTTATGCATTAATTTTAGGAGCTATAGCAACAGCTACTGCACCGGCACCTATAATAGCTGTTGTTAAGAACTTTAGAACTAAAGGACCAGTTACAGATGTTTTACTTCCTCTTGTTGCACTTGATGATGCAATTGGGATTATGCTATTTGCAGTTTTATTATCATTTGGTACTACCCTTTTGGGAATTAGTGGAGTAATATCAGTATCAGCAATTATTCTGGATCCTTTATTAGAAATATTATTATCAATTGTATTTGGTCTAATCATTGGGTATGTCCTATCAGCTATTGTTAAAAAGTTTAATAGAGATTCTGACTCAATATTGTTAATGATTACTTTAGGATTTATATTTTTAGGTATTGGAATTGGACAAGTACCTATAGCTTTAAATTTATTTGGATTACATCAATTAATTTATTTATCTGAAATTTTACTCCCAATGACTATTGGTGTGGTGGTAACAAATAGAATTGATGATGCGTTTGAACACAGATTAACGAAAAATACCGATTTATTTAGCGCCCCTATTTTACTTGGCTTTTTTGCATTGGCAGGCGCAGAATTAGACTTATCAGTTCTTACAACTGTAGGATTTATTGGTTTTGTATATATATTCTTTAGAACTTTCGGTAAGTTTTTGGGAGCATATA
>JAFLJX010000116.1 GCA_022712785.1 Mycoplasmatota bacterium
AATATAGAACCATGAAAATCATTTAAATAATATATATCTAAGAAACCTATGTCTGACGGATCAAAATCATTAACAATAGGGTCTTCAATAATAGGATCATCTGTATTTGAATCACATGAGATTAACGAGAAACTTGTTAAAAGTAATAATGTTAAAAGTAATATTTTTTTCATAAAATCAACCTTTCAAATTTTAAATAATGTACAAATATTATAACATTTAATTTTAACAAAAACATTACTTATGTCAACATATATATAATGATTGAATTTTAATGTATTGTCATATCCTCATAATATGATTATTAAATATATTGTATTATATGCAAAATTAGATAGCATTATTAAGTATTTGTGGTATAGTTGTTTGTACGCCTTTTTAGGGGTATACTTTTTATTAAGAAGCAAACTGTGTTTTAAAACATAGTTGGAGGAAAAAATATGAGAAAAAAAGATATTATTAATGTGGCAGTTATTGCGCACGTTGATGCTGGTAAATCAACTCTAGTTGATGCACTTTTAAAACAAAGTGGAGTATTCCACGAAAATGAAGTTATTCTAGAGCAAGTAATGGACAGTAATGACCTTGAAAGAGAAAGAGGAATCACTATATATTCAAAGAACTGTGCTATAGAATACAAAGGTATAAAAGTTAATATAGTTGATACTCCTGGTCATGCGGATTTTTCTAGTGAAGTAGAGCGTATAATGAAAACTGTTGATACAGTTATTCTTTTAGTTGATTCAAGTGAAGGACCAATGCCTCAAACTAGATTTGTACTTCAAAAATCACTTGAAGCAGGACTTAATCCTATATTGTTTATAAATAAAATAGATAAAAAAGATCAAAGAGCTGAAGAAGTAGTTGATATGAGTTTTGATTTGTTTGATGAACTTGGAGCTACCAACGAGCAACTTGATTTTCCAATAATCTACGGAATTGCAAGAGAAGGTATAGCTACACTTGATATGGATAATATTGGAGATAATTTAACTCCATTATTTGATTTATTATTAGAACACGTTACACCTTACCCTGATAGTTCAGAAGAACCATTAAGAATGCAAGTTTCAAGTTTAGGATATGATGACTATTTAGGACGTCTTGGAATTGGTAGAATTACAAGAGGGACTATTAAAGCAAAATCTACTGTTCAAGTTAGTAAAAGAGATGGTAGTGTTGAAACAGGCAAAATAAATTCATTATTTGTTAATGAAGGTTTAACTAGAGTAGCTAAAGACGAAGCATACGCTGGAGATATTGTTGTATTTTCAGGGATGCCAACAGTGTCTATTGGTGAAACCGTATGTGCTGTTGATTTTGTAGAACCAATGAAATTAATTGAAATTGAAAAACCAACTTTATCAATGAATTTCTTAGTTAACAATTCTCCTTTTGTAGGAAGAAGTGGTAAACTTGTTACTACAAGACAAATTTTAGCGAGATTGAATAAAGAATTAGAAACTAACGTTGGATTAAAAGTTGAAGTTATTGATGGTGTTGAAGGATATAAAGTAAGTGGACGTGGTGAATTACATTTGTCAATCTTACTTGAAAACATGAGAAGAGAAGGATTTGAACTTAGTGTTTCAAAACCTGAAGTACTATTTGTACATGAAAATGGCAAAATACTTGAACCATTTGAAAAAGCAATTGTTGCTGCACCAGATCAGTTTATAGGTAGTGTAATAGCTCAGTTGAATGTTAAAAAAGGTTCAATGCAATTTATGAGTAGTGAGAATGGTTGGACTACAGTTGAATACTTAGTTCCTACTAGAGGATTAATTGGTTATAGAAGTGAATTTATTAATACAACTAGAGGACAAGGAACTTTAGAAAAATCATATCATTCATATATGCCACATGTTGGTGAAATTGATACACAAAGAAACGGTGTATTCATTGCTAAAGAAAAAGGAAAAACAATGGCTTACTCTATATTTCATTTAAGTGATAGAGGGAAAATGTTTGTAGCTCCTGCAACTGAAGTTTATGCCGGAATGATTGTTGGACTAAATTCAAGAACAAATGATTTAGTGGTCAATCCATGTAAAAACAAACAATTAACTAATGTAAGATCAAGTGGAACCGATGAAGCAGTTAAAGTTGGAAACCCAAGAACATTTACTTTAGAAGAAGCACTAGAATTTATTGATTATGATGAATTGGTAGAAATTACACCTGATGCTATTAGATTAAGAAAAAGAATACTCGATGAAAAAGAGCGTAAAAGAGCTTGGAAACAATTAAATTATAAAGATGAAGAATAGAATAAAAAAGCCTAAATGCAGTAATAAAGGGCTTTTTTTTATTTTGGTATGTAAGGGCTTGTATTTATTTTAAAAAATACTTGATTTATATTTGAAATGTATGTATTATTATCCTTTGAATGTCTAATTAAGATAAAGACAAGAATGGAGATTAATTATGAGTTATAAAATTAAAAATAAATGGGTCATTGTATTTGGTGCTTTGATATCGCAAATGGCTATAGGTTCTTTATATGGATGGAGCTTATTTAATGAACCGATATCACAAGCATATAATTGGGATTTTGATAGTGTTGTTACAACATATGCAATATCATTAGTTTCTTTTGCATTAACAATGATTTTCTCGGGACGCCTACATCTAAAAAAAGGTCCTAGATTTACAACATTAATTGGTAGTGTGCTATTCAGTTCAGGTATATTCCTTTCTGCATTTGCAACATCTCCAGTAATGCTATATCTTACTTATGGTGTAATGGGTGGATCAGGAGTTGGATTTATTTATGTATGTCAACTTTCAACATTAGTTAAATGGTTCAGAAACAATAAAGGTGCAATTACAGGTATTGCTACCGCAGCATTTGCAGTAGGAGCAATATTGTTTAAACAATTAATCACAACAATGTTAGATATTTCAGATACAACTGTATATACAACTGATATGGTTTCTACAACATTTATGACATTAGGTATTATATATGCTGTAATGACAATTGGTGGAGCATTATTATTAGATGTTCCAGATACAGAGGAAGTTTGTATAACAAGTGATGATTCTGAATGTAGAGATTATGAAACAAAAGAATTATTACGTACTCCAAATTTCTATAAATTATTATTTAGTGATCTATTAGCTTTAATGCCTGGATTATTAATTATTGGTTTAGCAAAAGATATTGGTACTCAGTACATTGGAATGGTGGACTCTGACATTATAACCGCAGCAGCATTAGTAGGTTATCTAGCTCTTTTCAATGCGGGTGGACGTTTAATATCTGGACGGTTAGCTGATAAATTTGGTGCTTTAAATATTTATAGAATAATGTATTTAACTACTATTATCGCATTAGCGTTCTTAAGCTTTGTACAAGTAAAATCAATTTCAATTATAGCATTACTAATTATTGGAGTTGGATATGGTTCATTCCTATCGCTTGTACCTACAATTACTGGCAAACTATTTGGACCTAAAAACTTCAGTGCAAATTATAGTTTAATATTTCAAGCTTACGGAGCAGCAGCTTTACTAGGAATTTTTATTAAAAAAAGTGTAACGTTTGATCAAGCGTTTACAATTGCGATGGTTACAGCAGTGGCTGGATTAAGCGTTGCAATGACAATTAGAGAGCGTAAAAGAGTTGTTGTAAAGAAATAGTTTCTAAAAATAGTTATGGCTACTGAGAGGCAATCTTAGTAGCTTTTTTAATTGTAATATGCAAAACACTTGAATAAAATAATAAAATATAATAAAATATAATTATAAAATAAATGTATATAATAAA
This sequence comes from Mycoplasmatota bacterium, assembly GCA_022712785.1. Taxonomy (GTDB): domain Bacteria; phylum Bacillota_I; class Bacilli_A; order Izemoplasmatales; family Izemoplasmataceae; genus JAFGXW01. Next base: position 3,773 of record JAFLJX010000116.1, read on the forward strand.
GGAGAAAAAATATGTTAGTAGAACTTAAACCAAATGAAACAGTACAAGACTATTTAAACGAAGGTAAAATTGCAATTGTGAAATTCGCAACTACAACTTGTCCTCCATGTAAAATGTTAAAACCAATTTTTGAAAAGTTAGCAGTAAATGAAGATTTATCGAATGTTGTATTTATTGCAGCAGATGCTAATGAACATCCTCAAGCTGGCCAATATCAAGTATCGAGTGTACCAACTTTAATATTCTTTAAAGGTAATGAAGTGTTAGGACAGAACGTAGGATTTGTTCCTGAAGATCAATTATCTGGTTTCTTAAAGAAATTGGAAAAAGAAGAATTAAGTAATTAAAGGCTAGTTGATACTAGCTTTTTTATTTGGAATTTTAATTCTAATAAGTAATATAGTATGATAAAATACTTGTATAAAAATATATATTATGGATGGTGATTAAGTGAGCGATTTAACAATTAGAAAGGCAATTAAAAGTGATATTAAAAAAATCTTATTTTTTATTAATGAACTAGCAAGATTTGAGAGACTTGAAGATCAAGTTAAAACAGATATAAAAAAACTTGAATCAAATTTATTTGAAAATAAATATGCTGAAGTTGTAATCTTAGAAGTAGATAATAAGAAAATAGGATTTGCTCTATACTTTTATACGTTCTCTACCTTTGAAAGTAAACCTAGTTTATACCTAGAGGATTTGTTTATTTTAAAAGAAGAGAGACACAAAGGATATGGAAAAGAAGCATTGAAATATTTAGCAAAAAAAGCCATTGAAAAAGACTGTGCTAGATTTGAGTGGTCATGTTTAAATTGGAATAAAAATGCCATTGATTTTTATCTAAAATTTGGAGCTTTACCTCAAAATGAATGGACGTTATTTAGACTTGAAGGATACAAATTAATTGGATATAGCAAATAATTTGCAAAAAGAGGGTTTTTACTCTCTTTTTTATTTGAAAAAATTATGTTCATTATAGGATTTTTGGTTAAAAAAATGTGGAAAATAGCAATATAATATGATATAATAATCATATAAATATACAAAAATTGCTTCAAAATATACAAAAATTTTGTATATTTGGAAATTTATGGCTTAGTTTAGAGTTTAATAGAAAAGCTTCGTTTTTTAAAAAAATAACATTTTTTATACTATAATGTAAGCGTTTTATGAGGAGAGATAACAAGATGGCGATGGGAATTATCTTAGCAGGTGGATATTCAAGCCGAGCTAAGAGCAATAAGATGGTTTTAAAATATAAAAACATTGAAATTATTAGACACGCAATTATTTCAATGCAAGATTATTGTTCTAAAATAATTGTTGTCACAGGGTATTATCATGATGATACTTTAAATGTTGTAAAGGATTTTCAAAAAGTTAAAGTTGTGAGAAATGCGAATTATAGTCAAGGAATGTTTAGCTCAGTAAAAGTAGGAGTTAAAGAAGTTAATGATGACTTCTTTATAACACCTGGTGATTACCCATTGATTATGAAATCAACATATGAAAAAGTACTGAATGCAAAAGGCATAATGAGAGTACCAACATTTAATAATCATAGAGGACATCCTTTGTTTATAAGCAAAGAACTAATTAAAAGTCTTCTAAGTGAACCAGACGATTCAAATTTAAAAATTTTTAGAAACAAACATCAAATAACAAATGTAGAGACAAGTGATTCAGGAATATTGAAAGACATTGACACAGTTAATGATTATATAAAACTAAAAACAGAAAGAAAAGAGGATTGATATTGTGAAGATTAATAGCTATCATTCAGTTAAATCAATAGAAGAAGCTTACAAGTTGTTAAATGATAATAAGCAGAACGCTATTGTTGCTGGAGGAGCATGGATGAGATTATCTTCAAAAGAAATCGAAACTGCAATTGATTTAAGTGAAATAGGATTAGATCAAATTGTTGAAACGGAAGATGCTTTTGAAATAGGATCTATGACTACTTTGAGACAAGTTGAAAAACACGAAGGACTTAAGAAACATTATGACGGAGCATTAAGTAATGCATTAAGTCATATTATGGGTGTACCAATTAGAAATGTTGCAACTATTGGTGGAAGTATAATTGGGAAATATTCATTTTCAGATGTTTTAACTCCATTAGTAATTATGGATGTTGAACTTGAATTTTATAAAAAAGGTAGACTATCTTTAGAAGATTTCTTAGTTAGTAAAGATCGTTCAAAAGATGTATTAGTAAAAGTTATCATTAAAAAAGAAGAAGCAAGAGGATACTTCAAAAAAATGCAAAAAACTGGGTTAGACTTTGCAGTTGTAAATGTAGCAGTTAGTAAACAAGCTGATACAATTAAAATCGCAGTTGGTGCTAGACCAAGTTTGGTTAAATTTGCTGTAGAAGCTATGGCGTTTGTAAATGGAGCAAAAGAAATTACTGAAGAAGTTATTTTAGAAACTGCTGAAATTGCTGGTAAAGAACTTAAATTCGGTACAAACAGTAAAGCCAGCGAATCATATCGTAGAAATATAGCTATGGCATATATTAAACGCGGTCTTAGAGAGGTGACAGTATAATGAAGGTGAATTTATTAATTAATGGACAAAAGAAAACTTTTCTAATTGAAGCTGGAGACTATTTACTAGATACACTTAGAAAACAAAATTATTTAAGTGTTAAAAAAGGTTGCGACAATTCAAGTTGCGGCGTTTGTACAGTTTTATTTGATGGTAAACCCATTAAGGCTTGTAGTTTATTAACTGCAAAAACTGAAGGTCATGAAGTTACTACTGTTGAAGGAATTCAAGATGAAGCAGATAAACTAAGTGATTATTTTGGACAAGAAGGAGCAGACCAATGTGGGTTCTGTACACCTGGTATGGCTTTAGCAGTTCACGCGTTAAAAGTAGAAAATAGTAACCCAACTGATGAGGAAATAAAAGAATATCTTACTGGTAACTTATGTAGATGTACAGGTTATCAATCACAACATATTGCTATAAGAAACTATTTGGAGGATAAATAATGAAAGTCGTAAAACAAGTACTTCCGTCAGTTGATGGAAAAGGGTTGATGATGGGTCGTCCGGCTTATACGGATGATTTAGCGGATCCAAATTGTCTAATTGTTAAAGTATTACGAAGTCCTCATCCACATGCGAAAATTGTAACAATTGATACTTCTAAAGCTGAAGCTTTAGAAGGTGTTGAATTAGTATTAACATATAAAGATTTTGAAAGAAGACCACATACAAGAGCAGGTCAAGGATATCCTGAACCTTCTCCATATGATAAATTTGTTTTAGACCAATGGGTTAGATATGTTGGAGATGAAGCAGCTTGTGTTGCAGCTGTTGATGACGCAACTGCAGATGCTGCACTTAAGTTAATTGAAATTGAATGGGATATTTTAGAACCTATTTTAGATTTTGAAAAAGCATTAGATAATCCTGTTTTAATACATCCTGAACCTGAAATTTTTGAAAACTTCCCTATTGGGTTTGATCCAAAAAGAAACTTAGCTGCTGGATATCATATGGAAGTTGGAAATGTTGAAGATTCATTAAAAGATTGTGAAGTAGTAGTAGATGAAACATTCTTTACACAAGCTCAAGCTCATGCTGCTATGGAACCTCATACAGTTAACGCTAAATTTGATTATCAAAATAGATTAATGATTTATACATCAACACAAACTCCTTTCCATGTTAGAAGAATTATATCTCAAGCATTAAATTTCCCACTATCTAGAATTAGAGTTATCAAGCCTAGAGTTGGTGGAGGATTTGGTGGGAAGCAACATATTCATGGTGAATTATTGGTAAGTACCGTGACTATAAAAACTGGTAAACCAGCAAAAATGGTTTACACAAGAAAAGAAGTTTTTGAATCTTCTTTCCAAAGACATCCAATGAAAATAAATATTAAATTAGGTGCTACGAAAGAAGGAGTCTTAAAAGCAATAGATTGTTATATTTTAAGTGATACTGGGGCTTATGGTGAACATGCATTAACTGTATTCATGGTTGCTGGTGCAAAAGTATTACCTCTTTATAACAAAGTGGATTCTGTTAGATTCTATGGAGATGTTGTTTATACAAACCACACTTCTGCTGGAGCATACAGAGGATACGGTGCTATTCAAGGAAACTTTGCTGTTGAAAGTTCAATTGATATGTTGTGTGAAAAATTAGGAATGGATCCAATAGAATTCAGACAAAAAAATATGATTCTAAAAGATGAAACATCTCCTATCTTTGCAATTATGGGTGAAGGTACTGAAGGTATAGCAATGAATATGGAATCATGTGAATTAGCATATTGTGTTACTAGAGGTAAAGAACTTATTAATTGGGATAAAAAATATCCAAGGGTAGAACTTCCTGATTCAAAAGTTAAAGGTGTAGGTATGGCTATTGCAATGCAAGGTTCTGGTATACCTTATATCGATATGGGAGCTGCAACTATTAAGTTAAATGATGACGGATTCTATAACTTATTAATTGGTGCAACAGACATTGGACAAGGTAGTGATACTATTCTTGCTCAAATAGCTGCTGAAGCACTTGGAACTACATTAGATAAAGTAATTGTATATTCTTCAGATACAGATTTAACTCCATTTGATGTTGGGGCTTATGCCTCAAGTACAACTTATGTTTCTGGTAATGCTGTTTATAAAGCAGCAATGAAAATGAGAGGCGAAATTTTAGTTGAAGCTGCATTAGCACTTGGTGTTAACGTTGAAGATATTGAATATGATGGTGTTTTAATAAAAGCTGGAGATAAAGAAATGACTTTAGTAGATTTATCAAACAGACTGTATTACAGTGAAGACCAAAAACAATTAATGGTAACAAGTAGCTACTTTGGAACTAAATCACCACCACCATTCATGGCTGGATTTGTTGAAGTTGATGTTGATACCGAGACTGGTGAATTAGAAATTATTGATTATGTAAGTGTAGTTGACTGTGGTACGCCAATAAACTTAGCTTTGGCAAAAGGACAAGTTGAAGGTGGTATCGTACAAGGAATTGGTATGGCTGTATACGAAGAAGTAATATACACTAAAAAAGGAAAAAAAGTAAATAATGATTTCCTTAATTACCACATTCCTACAAGAAGAGAAATTAATAAACTTACAACAGAGTTTGCTGAAAGTTATGAAAAATCTGGACCATTTGGTGCAAAATCAGTAGGGGAAATTGGAATTGATACACCACCAGCTGCTATAGCTAACGCTGTATACAATGCTGTTGGAGTTAGAATTACAACTTTACCAATAACACCAGAAAAAATATTAGCTGGTATTTTAGCTAATAAAGCAAAGAAATAATTGAATATAACTAGATTTACTAAGACATGCGAAATGCATGTCTTAGTTTACTATGTTATTAAGAGGTGAGTCTATGAATGATTTAGCAATTAGAAATATAATGTTTTTAAATGAAAATAACGAACTTGAATTTGGTAATATTTTTATAAAAGATGGCTTAATATCAGAAATTCAAACAGAAGATAATTGGAACAAAAGGATTGAATCTAAAGAAACATACGAAGGTAAAAAAAACTTTTTACTTCCTGGAATTATTGATCCTCATGTACATTTTGATTTGGACTTAGGTAAGATAAGCTCTTTAGATGATTTTTATAGCGGAAGTGTAGCTGCAGCATATGGTGGAGTTACTACCTTTATAGATTTTTTAGACCCAGTATCAAATGCTCAAGATTTAGAAACTGCATTTTATAAAAGACTTGAACAAGCTAAAGATTCTGTTATTGATTATAAGTTTCATGCCACTGTAATGAATCCAAAAGGCAATGTATTAGAAATTGTACTTAAAATGGAAGAACTTGGGATAAAGAGCGTTAAATTATTTACAACATATTCAGACTCAAATAGAAGAACTTATGATCAAGAAATTATTGAATTTTTAGAATTGTCGAAAGAAAAAGGATTTTTAGTTTTAGCTCATATTGAAAATGACGATATGATTCTACCAAGTGAAGATCATGACTATAGATATTTACCTATAGCCAGATCAACAGAAAGCGAAACAAGTGAAGCTTTAAAACTAGCTGAATTTAATAAACGTTTTGGTGGTAATCTATATATGGTGCATCTATCAAGTGGTAAAACTTTAACCGCATTAAAAATGTTGTATGGTGATATTTTAAACAAAAGTTTCTTTGTTGAAAGTTGTCCTCATTACTTCATTTTTGATAACAGTGTTTTAGATCAAGAAGACGGTTATTTATACACAATGGCACCACCCCTAAGAAGTAGAAAAGAAGTTGATGAGTTAATAAGTAATATTGATTCTGTATATACGATTGGGACAGACCATTGTACTTTTAAAAGAAAATTAAAAAATCAAAAGTTATTACAAGGTATGCCTCTTGGAGTAGGAGGGATAGAACATTCATTTTTAGTTATGAATAGTTTATTCAATATTCCTATTATTAAAAAGATGACTAAAAATGTAGCAACAGTTCATAATTTATTCCCGCAAAAAGGAATAATTAAAATAGGTAGTGATGCTGATTTATTTATTATGGATAGAGAAGAAGCATTATTAAATAAAAATCATTCAAAGTGTGATTACAATTTATATGAAAATCACAAAAGTTACGGAGAAATACTTAGTACGATTTCTAGAGGAAAGTTCGTTATTAAAGATAATGAATTTATAGGTGGAAAAGGGAAATACATTAAATAATGGAGGATCAAAATATGAAATATGCTTTTATAAACGCAAAGATATATGACTATAATAAATTTAGCGAAAATCAATATGTGATTTTTGATAAGAAAATCTTAGAAGTAGGACCTATGAGTGATTTTAAGGATGATAACTATGAAATCACAGATTGTACAGACCATTTAGTAATACCTAGTTTCGTTGTTGGTCACGCACATATTTATTCTACGTTTGCAAGGGGAATGATTCTTCCTTTTAGCGCAACTAATTTTCAAGAAATTCTTGATCAAATGTGGTGGAAAATGGATCGTAATTTAGATAATGAAATGAATTATTATAGTGGTATTGTTAGTGCTACTGATTATATGAAAAATGGAGTTACAACCATTATAGATCATCACGCAAGTGGTGTAGATATTAAGGGATCACTTAATGCTCTTAGAAAAGCAGTTACTGAAGATGCTGGATTACGTGGAATATTCTGTTTCGGAACTAGTGATAGATTTGACGTTGAAGAGTGTTTAGATGAGAATGTAACATTTATCGAGGAAAATAATTCAACAAGTGCTAGAGGCTTATTTGGATTACATGCGTCGTTATCACTTAGTGAGGAAACTTTAAATAAAATCAGCAAAGTAATTAAAAACTATCCTATACATATTCATGTAGCTGAAAGCAAAATGGACCAAGAAGATAG
>JAFLJX010000117.1 GCA_022712785.1 Mycoplasmatota bacterium
TGGCCCATCAAATATATCACAAGCACTAAGTGATGAAACAACTATAAATGCAAGTATTATTATAAATATTTTCTTCATATAACCAACTCTTTTCAAATGTATTATAACATAAGGGTTTGTAAAAAATGTGAAAAAAAGAAAATGCGAATTTCTTCGCATTTTTATATTAAATCAATTATTCCTTTGTTTGCGGAATTAAGCACTTCGTTATTCAGTTTTCCTAGATTCTTAATAGTTTTATCAACATCAACTTTACTAATTCCAGATCCATCACTTACGTGATCGCCATCAACTACCATTTTAGCAGAAATCATACCATTCATTGCAGCAAAAGATACTTTATATGTACAAGATACTTTTGCTCCATCACACACAAATCCCATTGATGTAGATAAATATAAATTTATAGATTCTTTAATCTCGTTTCTAGATCCACCTTTAACATACGCTGTAACAGCAGCAGCACTGCATCCTGTCGCATGTCCAGTACCACATAATACTGTGACAATATTCATTTCTTGTTTTATATAAATGCTAGTTAAGAACGATAATACAATTAGTTTTTCTCTTTCTTTATTTGATAACTTAAGGGCTTGAGCTAAGAACATTGGAGTAATTAATGTTCCAATACCTAGGTTTCCACTACCAGCTACTCCGTAAACAGTGTAAATATCACCCTCCATTCTTTTTCTTGAAGGTACAGTGATATGTTTCCTAAGAAAGTTAGAAAGGTCATACAGGCAATCTTTTTGTGCTTCTCTTAAGTCTTCAACTAAATAGTTTCCACCTTCTATTGTAATTTCATCTCTTGCACTTTGATATTGCAGTTCTGCGGTATGGAATAAATTACCTAACCCTGAAAAATCTCCGTTTTCAACGAAATCTAATATTTCATCATAGGAAGTTATACTATATATATTTACTCTTTCAATTAATGCATCTTTTTGAAATTCATCAAGCTTTTCACCATTTCTAATTACACTTACAACATTATCATAAGAGTCTTTTATTATTATTGTAGCACTATCTCCTTCACAAGAAGTAAGAGTTAATTCTTCATATAAAACAGTGTCGGCATACTTTTTATAACTTATATGAACATCGATTTCTTCTAATAAAGATTCAATCTTATCAATATCATCGTTTGTAACACTTTCAAAAACATTTAATTTCTGTTTAGGGTTTTTTAATAACAATCCTAAAGCAAGGGCGTTATTAAGACCGCTTTTTTTGAGTCCTGGAACTCCAACATTTACGCTATTTTTGTATAGTTCTTCACTCATAACAAGATTAACTGAATTTATTTTTTTGTTTCTTAAAATATAAGCTCCTATTGAGGCAATATATCCGACCACACCTATATCGGTACAGCCCATTGTTTTTGTTAAATTAGCATTCAATAATCTTTCAACTTGAGTTTTATCCATAATAATCACCTCTATTAAAACATTATAAACTCAAAAGCCTTTTAGAGCAATAAATTTCAAAATTTATCAATAGGAAACTTATATATTTTATGGTAAACTATATTAAGAAAAAGGATGTGATTATATGGCAACAATAATAACTGGTAAAAATACTGTATTAGAAGCCATCAAAGCAGATCGTAAAATCTATGAATTATATTACTTGAAAGGTTCTAATTCTGAAATTTTAGAATTGGCAAACTCTAAAAATATCAAAATTAAAGAATATGACAAATTTAACTTAAGTAAACTATTACCAAGTCATAACCAAGGCATTGGAGCATTAGTAGAAGACTACAAATACACTAGTTTAGATGACGCAGTCAACAAAGAAGGTTCTAATAAATTATTTATTATGCTAGATTCTATTGAAGACCCACATAATTTAGGAGCGATTTTGAGAAGTTCAGATGCATTTAATGTTGATGCGGTTATTATTCCTAAAAATAGAAGTGTTAAACTTAATTCTACAGTAGCAAAAGTTTCTACTGGAGCTATTGAATATGTTGACGTTATTGAAGTTACTAATTTAAATCAAACTATTAAGAAGTTAAAAGATAGTGGGTTTTGGATAGTTGGGACTGAAATGGAAACAGAACAAACAATACATGATATCGATGTTGATACTAATTTATGTGTTGTAATAGGTAATGAAGGAAAAGGAATCACAAGATTGGTTAAAGAAAACTGTGACTACTTAGTTAAAATTCCTATGAGCGGGAATGTAAATAGTTTAAACGCTAGCGTTTCAGCTGCATTAGTGACATACGAAATATACAATAAAAGAGGGTGAGGATTTGAAGTACTACAAACAAAACGACTATGAAATTATATCCCAAATTAGAGAAGGGAATAATGACGCCTTAGAGTTAATGTTTGAGAAGTACAAACCCCTAATTTCTAAAAAAATATATAAATTTAACCTGTATTATGATTATGATGATATGTACCAAGAAAGCTTAATGGTTTTATTAAAATCTCTTGAAAAATTTGAAGATAAATATTCAAAAACATTCACTAAATACTTTGAGCTAAATTTGGATAGAAAGTTCATCACAATTGTATCAAAAAGAGTTAGAAGAAATGAGATATTTAAGAAAAATGAAAAGTATATTTATGAAAGTAATCATAGTACATTTCAACAAAGTGAATATTTTGATTTAGTAAAAAAAGAAATTACAAAAATACTTACAAATAGAGAGAACTTAGTATATACTTTAAGAGAGTTAAATAACTATAGAATTTCTTATATAAACGAGGTTTATGGCTTATCTAACAAAGTAATCTATAATTCTCTTCATCGTGCTAAGGTAAAAATAAAAAAGCATTTTGAGACTTAACTTGACAAAGATATCTATTTTTGATAAATTATATATTTGCAATGGGAGTTGAAAATTATGAGAGAGAAAATTATACTTATATGTGAAGTTTGTTTATCTAGAAACTATAGCGTATATAAAAATAAGGAAAACAAAGAGAGAATGCAGATAAAAAAATACTGTAAAAGATGTGGAACACATACCACACATAAAGAAAGCAAATAGGAGAGATTAATTATGGCGAAAAAAGCAGAAGAAGTTAAGAAAAATAAAATTATAGAAATATTACGAAAAGAATATCCAATTGAAAAATTACTTTTAGGAGTTTTAGGTGCAATTGTATTAATTCTCGGTATTTATTTAATAGAAGGAAAAGTTCTGGAAATTAGATATACAGATTTATGGATTTTCAATAGTTCTACAAAAATATTGATTTTTTCAATTTTTGTAGTATTGATTGGGGCAGTTGCATTTGTATTAGCTGTGTATCCATTCTTTGTTCCAAGTTTTGCTGAGATGAAAAAAGTATCTTGGCCAACTAAAAATATTATTGTAAATCATTCATTAAGAGTATTTGGATTTATATTACTGATTGCGTTTTTCTTTGTATTAGTTGATTGGCCTTTAAGTGAAATATTTGGTTGGATTAACAAGTTAGGTAATTAATAAAAATGGATGGTATAAGATGGTATGTTGTTCAAACATATTCTGGATTTGAAAATTCTGTTAAATTAAACCTAGAACGTCGTATTGAATCAATGCAAATGGAAAATCTAATTTTTCAAGTAATGATACCTGAAGAATTAAAAATAGAGAAAAAGGCTGATGGTACTACTAAAGAGAAAATGGTTAAAATTTTCCCTGGGTATGTATTCTTAGAAATGGATGTAACTGATGACTCATGGTTTGTTGTTCGTAATACACCTGGAGTTACAGGATTCCTAGGATCAAGTGGAGGGGGAACTAAACCAGTTCCGTTACCACCAGAAGAGATTAATCCTATCCTTAAAAAATGTGGATTAATGGAAGCTCCAAAACTTGATGTTGAAATTGGAGAAAAAGTACGTGTTACAACTGGTCCATTCCGAGATCAAATTGGAGCAGTAGACTCAATCGACAATGACAAATTAGAAGTAACAGTTCTCGTGGATATGTTTGGGAGACAAACACCAGTCGAATTAGGTTTTGAAGATATTGAGAAAGTATAAAGATTATTTTCTTGACATCATTAATATTAATATAGTATAATAGCTTGGCATGCAGTATGCCATGCTATTTTTATGAGTGGGAGGATTATATAAAATCTGATTACCACATCACGAAAAAAAGGAGGTGTCTTTCGTGGCTAAAGAAATTAAGACTCAAGTTAAGCTGCAAATTCAAGCAGGAAAAGCTAACCCAGCTCCACCAGTAGGACCAGCGTTAGGACAAGCAGGTGTTAATATCCAAGAATTTTGTACAAAATTCAATGCGATAACTAAGGAACAAATGGGATCAGTAATTCCAGTAGTAATTACAGTTTATGATGACAGAAGTTTTACATTTATTACTAAAACTCCACCAGCAAGTGATTTAATTAAAAAAGCAGCTGGAGTTAGTAAAGGATCAAGCAATCCTTTAAAGGATAAAGTTGGATCAATTACTAAGGAACAATTAAAAGGAATCGCAGAAGCAAAAATGGTTGATTTAAATGCAAACGATATCGAAGCAGCAATGAACATTATTGCAGGATCTGCAAGAAACATGGGAATATTAATAGAAGACTAAAGCATTTAGTTGTTTATATACAACTAATTGTGGGAGGAAATTCCGTTATACCACATTTAGGAGGTAATTAATTATGGCAAAAAAAGGAAAAAAATTCTTAGCTGCAGCGGCACAGGTGGAAGTTACAAAAAACTATCCAGCAAGTGAAGCTATAGACTTACTTAAAAAAGTAGCATTTGAAAAATTTGATGCATCAGTAGAATTCGCAATTCGTCTTAATTTAGATCCACGTAAAGCAGAACAAAACTTACGTGGGGCAGTGGTTTTACCACATGGTACAGGGAAAACTAAAAAAGTTTTAGTTTTTGCTAAAGGAGACAAAGCAAAAGAAGCTGAAGCAGCAGGTGCTGACTATGTTGGAGAAGCAGAGTTAGTTGAAAAAGTACTTAAAGGTTGGGATGATTTTGATACAGTTGTAGCAACACCAGACATGATGTCTCAAGTTGGAAAACTTGGACGTACATTAGGACCTAAAGGTTTAATGCCTAATCCTAAAACTGGAACAGTTACTATGGATGTAACAAGAGCAGTTAACGAAATAAAAGCTGGAAAAGTAGAATACAGAGTAGACAAAGTAGGAAATATCAATTTAACTATTGGTAAAGTTTCTTTTAGTGCTGAAAAGCTAGCTGAAAATTTAAACACTATTTATTCTACACTTGTAAAATTAAGACCAGCAACTGTTAAAGGTGTATTTATTGAAAATATCGCAATCGCATCTACAATGGGTCCTGGTATCAAAGTTGATCCAGACTCAATACAATAATTAGAATTAAAAATAAAATTGAATAAGAACTTTGTGTCCAAGACTTAGGTGCTAATAAGCTTAATATCCTAACGAGATAGAAGAAATGATATAATATATCCTCTTTTGTCTATGACCAAAGAGGTTTTTATTTTGATTAAAAAGTTTCGGAGGTGGAAGAATGTCTAAAATAGCAATCGCTAACAAAGAAGTTGAAGTTAATGCATTAGCAGAAAAAATGAAAAATACAAATAGTTTCGTTATAGTAAACTACAGTGGATTAACAGTTGAACAGGTTACTAAATTAAGAGTTGAGCTTAGAGAAGCTGGATGTGAATTAAAAGTAATCAAAAACAACATTACTAAAAGAGCTGCAGAAGCAGCTGGTTATGGTGAAGTTAAAGAAGCTTTAGTTGGACCTAATGCAGTAGCATTTAGTTACGAAGATAGTGTTTCTGCTGCAAAAACAGTATTTGAATTTGCAAAAGAAAACAAAGCTTTAGAATTGAAAGTTGGTGTAGTTGATGGTGAGTATATGGATAATGTTAAAATCCAAACAATCGCTACAATTCCTTCAAGAGATGTATTATTAACAATGATCGCTGCAGGAATAATGACTCCAATTAAAGAAATCGCAATCGCATTAGATTTACACATGAAAAATTTAGAAGCACCTGAAGTAGAAGAAGCTCCTGAAGTTACTGAAGTAACTGAAGCAGCAGAATAATAATATTAGGAGGAAACAACAATGGCAAAATTAGAAAATAAAGATATAATTGAAAGTTTCAAAGAAAAAACTTTATTAGAATTAAAAGAATTAGTAGATATGATGAAAGAAGAATTTGGTGTTGATCCAAGTGCAGTTGCAGCAGCAGCTCCAGCAGCAGCAGATGCAGGTCCAGTAGAAGTTTCAGTAATTTTAGAAAATGCTGGAGCTAAAAAAATCGCAGTTATTAAAGTAGTTAGAGAATTAACTGGATTAGGATTAAAAGAAGCAAAAGGTGTAGTTGATAAAGCTCCAACTGCTATCAAAGAAAACATTAAACCAGAAGAAGCAAGTGCTATCAAAGAAATGTTAGAAGACGCTGGTGCAGTTGTAACAGTTAAATAATTTCAATGTCAAAATTAACCTGAGTGTAAGCTCAGGTTTTTGACTTTTTGCTTATCAATCAAAAGCATAGGAGATGGTGTGATGACTC
>JAFLJX010000263.1 GCA_022712785.1 Mycoplasmatota bacterium
TAACGTATTCACTTATAAACGAAGAAGAAGCTTATGATTTTGTCAAAGATGAATCTCCTTTGGTTAAATTACTAATGCCAATGAGCATGGATAAAAATGTACTAACGCATACTCCAATTAACGGTATATTAGATTCAGTTAAATACAATTTAGCTCGTAAAAATAAAGATATTATGTTCTTTGAACTTGGTAAAAAGTATGAAGGGAATAAAGAAACTGAATTATTATGTGGAGCTCTAACTGGAGATTTATCAAGTACTTTATGGCAAGGAAAAAAAGAAATTGTTGATTTCTATTTAGTTAAAGGTATATTAGAAACCTTATTCAATAAACTTGGGTTAGGACATTTAGAATTTGTTCCAATGTCTGATTATAAGAACTTACACCCAGGACAGTCAGCATACATAATGGACAGATTTGATACTGTAGGATTTATGGGAAAACTTCATCCATCATATGAAAACAAAAATGATCTTAAAGATGTATTTGTTTTTGAAATAAATCTTGAAGAAATACTTAAAAGAAGAAGACCACTTAAGAAAGCAAAAGCAATTAATAAGTTTCCAAGTATTTATAGAGACATTGCTTTAGTAGTTAATACTAAAGTTACATCAAAAGAATTAAGTGATTCAATCAAGAAAAGCGGAAAAAGAATGCTAGCTTCTGTTGAAGTATTTGATTTATATGTAGGAGATAATTTAGGAGAAAACAAAAAATCAGTAGCGTTACGCCTTGAGTTTAGTGATCAATCAAAAACTTTAGAAATGGGTGAAGTTGATTCAAGAATTAAAGACATTTTAGGACACCTTGGAAAACTACACGATGCAGTAATAAGATAAATGAAAAGCCGACTTTTTTGTCGGCTTTTCTTATACTTCATGTAATAATCTTTTTATAACTTCTTGTATATCATTGATTTCAATTCCGGAATAAGGGAATATTAAACTTCGTTTATTTTCTATTTTTTGATACTCAAATGATAGATTTTCACAGTTTCTTGTAAATTGATTTAAAGATTTTAATGTTTTAAAGTCTAAAACTAAATGTAAGTTAGAATCACTACCTTGAATTGTGAATAAATCATTAGAACTATATTTTAATAGAAATTTCTTAATTGCTTCATTTTTTTCTTTGTATTGTGCGTATAGTTTTTTAGTATGTCTTTTAAATAAACCCTCTTTCATAAATAGAGCGAGTGATAACTGATCCAGTTTTGAAACTCCCTGAGAGTTTTTGCGGTATGTATCCTTATAGATGTTGTATAAAGAAATTGGTAAAACCATAAAGCTTATTCTAATTGAAGGTATAAGCATTTTAGCAAAAGACCCCATGTATATAACATTTTCCCCATTATCATAACTATGTATTGAGGGTATAGTATAGCTGTTATAACGTATAAAAAAGTTGTAATCATCTTCAATAATGTAAGTGTTGTTTGAACGTGCCCATTTTATTAAATCATTACGATCTTTAACTTTAATAATATCACCTAAAGGATATGTGTTTGAAGGTGAAATATATAAAAAGTCTGTTTTAGTATTGGTGATTTCTTCAATATCATTTTTAGGTAGAAGCAAGTAATTAAATGTTCTGAAAACACTCATGGCTTTCTTAAATTCAGGAGAAAGATAAGTTACACTACTTTTATTCGTGAAATCAAGTAGTATGTTTAATAAGTTTTGTATTCCTGTTCCAATTACTATTTGATTTACATCACATTTAACATTTCTTTCTTCAAAGATAAATTTTCTTATTTCTTCTCTTAATTCAAGTTCACCACGCGGGTCGCATTCTGTATATAGTTTTTCATAGTCATAATTTATAACTTTGTTGACTATTCTTTTATAACTCTTTATGTCGAATAAGTCGGTGGTTAATTTATTATTGATATAAGTTTTGTATACCAAGGGTTCTACTAAGTTATTAAAGGAAGATATATCAGGAGTGATTACGTCTAAAACAAAGTAACCACTTCTTGGCACACTTTTAATGTAACCCTCAATAAGTAGTTGGTTATAAGCTTTTTCAACAGTAGTAGTACTAATAAGTCTCTTTTTAGCAAGTGATCTTACTGATTCTAATTTAGATCCTTTTTTATACTCGTTGTTTAGTATTTCTGTTTTGATTTCCTCATATAGAAACTGATATAAAGGAATATTGGTATTGTTCATCTGACCACCTCAAAATAACATTATTTGTATATTTAAATACTATCAATACTTTATTATAATATAAAATGAAGCTAAAAGTAAAGGAGATTTATACTATGAAATCTAAAGACACACAGAGGATTGTTATGAGTGGGATGTTTATAGCTCTTGTAACTGCAACTACTTTTATAAATATCCCTTATCCAGGAAGCGCTGGTGGGCTGATGCATTTAGGAACTTTGATGTTATTTATTATAGCTCTTAAATTTGGTAAGTACTATGGAGCAATTTCAGGTGGTATTGGAATGGTTATTTTCGATATTATAGGTGGATGGATGGCTTGGGCACCAGGAACTTTATTCGTAAGATTAATTATGGGATTTGTTGTTGGGTGGATTTCTCAATCCAAACTAGGACAAGGTCACAACATTTATAAAAATGTATTAGGAATAATCCTTGGTGGTCTTGTAATGATTATTGGATATTA
>JAFLJX010000118.1 GCA_022712785.1 Mycoplasmatota bacterium
GCTACACCACGGGACCATTTTTATAAGCAGCAAATTGATTATATCACATTAAAAATCTTAAAGCAATATTTTTTTTGACCGTTATATATATTAACAAAAAAACGGCAAAAAAGCAAGTATTTTAATCCATATTGATCAAAAAAAGAACTGGATTAATTTCAATCCTGTTCTTTTTAGATGTATGTCGATTATTCTACTATTGTTTTTGGTAAAATTAGATTTAATACAATACCTGAGATAGCAGCTAAGCTCATTCCAGTTAAACCAGATCCGGCACTTGCATCAAATACTATTTCTGCTCCACCAATTCCAATGACTAACATTGCTGATACTATTATTAAGTTTCGCATATTATACAAGTTTACCTTCGATTTAATTAACACTTTTACACCATTACCTGCAATAAGGCCATAAAGGATTATAGTCATTCCACCTATTACAGCTGAAGGAATACTTCCTATAAATGCTTGGATAAATCCGAAGAAGCCAAGGCAGATTGCAAATATTGCTGCAAGTCCAGTAACATAAACACTTCCAACTCTTGTCATTGCTACAACACCTGTGTTTTCACCATAAGTAGTGTTTGCAGGACCACCAATTGCTGCACTAACAAAGGTCGCGATACCATCACCCATTATTGTATTTTTAAGTCCTGGATCAGATATGAAGTCTTTACCAGTAACTTCTCCTAATACTGTATGATCTCCTATATGCTCTGCAATAGTTACAAATGCAATTGGTACAAACATTAATATTGCACTGAAATCAAAACTATAAGTCCCTAGAAAAGTAAAGTTAGGTACTTGTAAAAAACTATAACCATCAAATGCTACACTCATATCTACCACTCCTAGAATTACAGCTGCAACATACCCTACAAAAACAGCTATTAAAAAAGGAACAATTCTATAAAAACCTTTACCTTTTAATGCAACAAATACTACCGAAGCAAAAGTGATAAATGCTATTAATGGATTCTTCCAACTAGTAGCCAAAAAGGCAAAGTATGAATCATTTGAATTTGGTGCAAGTCCCGCTTGTCCAATGGCAACAGGAGCTAAACTAAGTCCTATAATGATAATCATTGGTCCAATTACAACAGGAGGTAATAACTTTTTAAGCCACTCACTGCCTGTAAATCTAATCGTCGTAGCTACTACCACATAAATGATACCCACAAGCATTAATCCAACATAAGCACTACTAAATCCATTAGTAGCTCCAGCTACTGATATTGCTCCGATATATGCAAAACTTGAACCCAAATACACTGGCACTTTTCCTTTAGTACAAGCGATATATATAAGTGTTCCAACCCCGCTGGCTACTAATGCAACTCCAATATCTAAACCTGTTAAAATTGGTACTAAAACTGTTGCTCCAAACATTGCAAAAACGTGCTGTAAACTTAATACTACCCATTTAATAATACTACTTGGTTTTTCTTGTATCCCAATAATTAATTTTTCTTCCATATTCTTTCTCCTTTTCATTTTTTTGTAAATAAAAAATCTAAGTCGAAAGACATAGATTAGGATTTTTTTATTCATATTTACGGCTCGCGTAAAAATTAATCCTTACTAGTCTCTCTGGACTACCTTAAAGGTTTTCTAAATGAATACTAACACGTTTCTAACCCTCTTGTCAACACATAATAAAAAAAGAGGGAAAAATCCTCTTTTAATATACTATAATTCTCCTTGCCAAAGACCATGCAAATTACAGAACTCTCTTGCAAATACTTCTTTACCCTTTTTAACTTCAAATTCAGCAACAGGTTCGTCACCAGGTTTAAACTCTTTAGTGGCAACCTTTTCTCCATCTATAAATAGTTCAATATATTCAATATAATGAACTTCAACCATAGGGTGAAGTGCTGGTTTACCTACAGTTACTCTATATCCTTTTTCTAATTCTTCAACGAAAGGTACATGTTTTTCTTCATTTACATTCCCTGTTAATATTTCCATAATTTCTCCTCCTTCAATTTTATAACCTAATTATATTCTAATTCTACATAAATATCAAACTAAATACTACACATATACACTATATAGGAGTATAATAATACCGAAGGAGAGTGATATTAATATGAAACCTATAAGTACAAAAAATGCTCCAGCTGCAGTTGGACCATATTCACAAGCAGTACTAGTAAATGATACTTTATATGTATCAGGACAAATACCATTTGTACCTGAAACAATGACTCTAGTTAGTGACTCAATTAAAGATCAAACAAGACAGTCATTAAATAATATCTTAGCTATAGTGAAAGAAGCTGGAATGAAAAAAGAAAATATCGTAAAATGTGGTGTATTCATGCAAGATTTAGGAATGTTTAAAGATATGAATGAAGTATATGCAGAAATCTTTGGAGATCACAAACCAGCTAGATTTGCAGTTGAAGTAAGAAGACTTCCACTTGATGTATTAGTAGAAATTGACGCAATAGTTGTAAAATAAAAAGAGGAAAAGAATCCTCTTTTTTTTATACTTTTATTCTTTTTCAGATTCTTTTTTCTTCTTTTCTTCTTCTTTTTCTAATTCCTTTTGTTTCTTTTCTTCTTCTTTTACTTTATCGTGAGCCTTTTTATTTTTAGCTCTTTCCAAAGCTTCTTTTTTTTCAATTTCTAAGAGTTCATCCTCTTGTTTAGCCATTTTATTTATGTCAAATGCTTTATATTCTTCAACTACAGTTTTGATAAACTTAAATATATATTCTCTAAACACATAAATAATATAGAACATATATGCTGGCATTAAGAATATAGCAGGACCAAAGACAACAAGTGTAGTCCATGTCCATTTAGCTAGGTTTCTTTTTTTACAATATCTCCAAACAAATATATATATTAAAAAGTAATATAAAACTAAAAACGATATTGCTAGTATAACCCAAATCCATTTAGTAGAATCTACAAATACTGTTCTGTTAAAAAATGCTTGTAGATTACCTACAGATGTTATGTTTGTAAGTGAAAAGAAAGTCTTATTTTTCGCAAACAGGTATGTACTTCTAATCAAATAAAACGCTTGTTGTAAAAACAATAAACTAAATATAATGAATGCTGCTGTCTCGTAAGGTCTTCTTGTTGATATTAATGCTTGTTTTTCTTTACCAATATTTTCTTTAAATCCCATTGTATCACCTCTAATACTAATATATCACATTACTTTAATTTTGAAAATATTTTTTTGTAATTTTTTGTAAAAAAATACTCATCATTTGATGAGTATTTTAGATTTAATTGGTGACCCGCAGAGGATTTGAACCTCTGACCCTCTGATTAAAAGTCAGATGCTCTACCAACTGAGCTAGCGGGTCTCGTATATTTGGAAAAATATATTATAAATATCGTAAGAAAATAAAACAAATAAGCCTGGCAACGTCCTACTCTCGCACAATGTACTACCATCGGCGCTAAAGTGCTTAACTGCTGTGTTCGGTATGGGAACAGGTGTGTCCACTTCGCCATAGCCACCAGACTTTTTTAAAAATTTAATTATATATTTACCTTTTGATATAAAAAAAACTTATCTTTTGATAAGTATAACTGATTAAATGGTGACCCGTACGGGATTCGAACCCGTGAATGCATGCGTGAAAGGCATGTGAGTTAAGCCGCTTCTCCAACGGGCCAAGATATTGGCGCCCAATCTAGGACTCGAACCTAGGACCCCATGATTAACAGTCATGTGCTCTAACCAACTGAGCTAATTAGGCAAGTATTGGTTTGTTCTTATAAATAATACTGTTCAATTTTCAATAAATAATAAAGAAAGAAGCCTGGCAACGTCCTACTCTCGCACAATGTACTACCATCGGCGCTAAAGTGCTTAACTGCTGTGTTCGGTATGGGAACAGGTGTGTCCACTTCGCCATAGCCACCAGACTTTTCTCTCAAAACTGGATAATACTGTATTTTTAATAAAGTTAAGTCCTCGATCTATTAGTACAAGTCAGCTTCAAACCTCACGGTCCTTCCACATCTTGCCTATCAACCTCGTAGTCTACAAGGGATCTTACTTCAAATGAATGGGGAATCTCATCTTGAGGAGGGCTTCACGCTTAGATGCTTTCAGCGTTTATCCCATCCACACGTAGCTACCCAGCTATAGGCCTGGCAGCCTAACTGGTGCACCAGAGGTGTGTCCAACCCGGTCCTCTCGTACTAAGGTCAGCTCCTCGCAAATTCCCAACGCCCACGACGGATAGGGACCGAACTGTCTCACGACGTTCTGAACCCAGCTCGCGTACCACTTTAATGGGCGAACAGCCCAACCCTTGGAACATGCTCCTGCTCCAGGATGTGATGAGCCGACATCGAGGTGCCAAACT
>JAFLJX010000119.1 GCA_022712785.1 Mycoplasmatota bacterium
GTCCATTTCTTTGGCATCTTGAATACCTGAGTCTTTCCATCTTGTTAAAGTGTTTAAAACTAATAATGGATTTATCTTCGAAATGTCATTTAAATGATTAGCAACTGACCTTGTAACGTATCGTTCATTATCACTGTATAAGTTATCTAAAGGCAAAACACCCTTGTTGATATCAAAAAATATCCCTTTTGCCCAAGGAAGTTTTGGACGTAGACCTTCACTTGTTAGTCTTCTTTGATGAACATTTAAACTTTTAGACCATTCAAACATTTTTATATAAGTAACCTCAGGATACATATTAATAAAAAATCTTATTGCAAATTCTGCGGAGAATATTTTAGTGAATTCACCTAACATGTTTAGAGACAACTCTAAGTTCTCTTCATTACACCCATAGATTGCTACAAAATCTGGATATGAAGAAAATACAAACATTCCTTCATTATCAATTTTACTGAGAGATTTATAAAGTATGTTTACAGCATCTTCATAAGAATCTGGCAAGTGTCTACTAAGAACTTCTGTGATCCAGTGAATTCTTCCCATTAATTCAAGATTACTAAACTCACTCATAACGTCACTTATAAATAGTTCCTCATTTAGTGGTTCATATACATCTTTAATTGCTTTTGATAATACTGAAACTGTTTCCTTGTTAAAAAGATCATTTTTAAGTAATACTTTTTCTTTAGCCATACAAACCTCCTAAATATTATTACCACACTTAAATCCAGTTGATAAAGCTATGGTAATATTAAATCCACCTATAGGACCATGAATATCAACTGTTTCACCAATAAAATAAAGATCAGGGATAACTTTTGATTCCATAGTTTTTGGATTAATACCCTTAGTATCAATTCCACCTGCGTTTACAAATGCTTTTTCTTTTGATTGCACTTTATCAATTGGGATTATGAAATTAGTTAACATTTCAATAATCTTATTAATATCTTTTTTTGATATTTCATTTATATTTTTGTTTTCAATAATTGATAACTCTAATACATTTTTAGATAATCTTTTAGTTGTAAGTTTTTCTAAAACTTTCAATATATATTTATTCTCTTTTTTTCCTTCTTCAAATAAACTAATTACTTCTTCTTTGGTATTTTCAGTAATATTGAATGAAATATTTACTTTTTTAGAAAGTAACTCTTCATAAATGAACTCAGAAGAATGTAGTATTGCTGGTCCACTAACTCCAAAGTGTGTAAATACTAACCCACCTGTATTTACTATCTTAGTACCAACTATTTTTACACTTGCATTAACTAATGAAACTCCTTGCAAATCAGATAGTTTATCAGATACATACTTAGAATATACATGAGTTTCAGCCGGGGTAAAATCTTTATATTTTACTCCTAACTGTTTAGCAAATAGTAACCCATCCCCAGTACTACCTGTTGATGGATAGCTGTTTGAACCAGTTGCTACTACTACTTTTTTGGTTTGGTATACTTCTCTATTAGTTTTAATAGTAAAGATATCATCTTTTTTTATGATTTTCTTAACATAACTATTCACTTTAAGTTTCCTTAAATCAATATTTCTTTTTAATACTTCAAGTACACTAGAACTTTTATTAGTTTCCGGAAAATACTTTAAGTTATTTTCCAGAATAAGGTTTAATCCATTTTTTCTAAAAAAATCTAATATATCAGATGGACCATATTCATTTAATGAACCATACAAAAATCTTTTATGTTTCATAGTTAAAGAAGAGATGAAATCATCTACATTTAAGTTATTAGTAACATTGCATCTAGTACCACCTGTAATAAGTAGTTTTTTACCAATAGAATCGTTTTTCTCAAGTAATAAGTAATTTATACCTTTACTGTTTAAAACAGCACAGGTCATTAAACCAGCAGGTCCACCACCTATTACAATACAATCGTATACCATAAATCTCTCCACACTCTCTTTATACTAATATTATTTCTATTTTGTAGCCGCTATTACTGACATCTCTACAAGTATTTCTTTACTTGCCATTGCTGCTTCTACTGTAGCACGAGCAGGTTCAAATCCATCAATTACCCATGAGTCCCAAACGCTATTCATTCCTTGAAATAAACTCATATCTTTTAAATAAATAGTAATTGATAAAACATGCTTTTTATCTGACCCGTATTTTTCTAATAAATCTTCAATTTTCTTTAAAACTCCTTCAGTTTGAAGTTCGATAGTATCTCCATCTAACTTCGCAGTTTGTCCACAAAGATAGATTGTTTGGTTGTATTCAACTACTCTACTCATTCTTCCAGTTCCTTCAAATCTTTTAATTTCCATATTAGTATTCCTTCTTTCGTTTAGTATTATATACAAATCTATAAATATATTATCATATTTGATAATAATCTAGTAGAAATATATGATAATTTTAAAATTATGACAACGTTGTCATTATATCACTTGACACAATTAATATTATTGATACAATAAAGATATGACAACAGTGTCATAGGAGGTGGTATGTTTGCCAAAAGATACTTATAATAGATTAGACAAGCAAAAACAGGATAGGATTCTTGAAGCAGCATTAAATGAATTTTCTAAAAGGAGTTTTAATGAATCAAAATTATCACATATAATTAAAGAAGCAAACATTCCAAGAGGTAGTTTTTATCAATATTTTGAAAATAAATTGGATCTTTTTAAATTTGTTTTTAATAAGTTAGGTGAGAGAAAAATGGGTTACATGTCACACTTAATCCCTAATCCTGATGAAATACCATTCTTAGATTTATTTAAAGAGTTATATTCAATCGGAATACAATATGCGATTGATAACCCAAGAGGCGTAAAAATGGTTATGTATTTATACTCTTCAAGAGATTTAGTATTTGAAGAGATACTGGGTGAAGGATTAGAACAAGCTAAACAATTTTATATAGGTTATATTGAATCTGATAAGAAACTTGGAAGAATAAATCCAGGTATTGATACTGAAATATTCGCAGAGATGATGATGAATATAATCAATAATATATCATTTGAAGAATTTAGAATTGGTAATGAGAACATCAATTATGAAAACATGTTAGAAAAATTCAACAAAAAAATATTTATTCTTGAGAAAGGTATACTAATAGGTGATAAAAATGTTTAAAGTAGAAGATTTAAAATACAGATATCCAAAAGGTAAATCTGATGTAATTAATGGTATTAGATCGGAAGAGCACACG
>JAFLJX010000227.1 GCA_022712785.1 Mycoplasmatota bacterium
GAAGAAGTCAATAACTCAGTAATACAACAAGAGAATTGTATTAAAGTAGAACCTCTATTCAAGATTGAAAAGAAAGACAAGAACACCTATAACAAAAATAACAAATATCAAATGTTGGTTGAACTTGATCGTTTTTATTATAAGCGTGCTGTAAGACAACGAAATAAAAATATTATTGACAAAGTTGTTAATCGTAATTTTATGGTAGATTTTGAGTTCTTTAAACTCAAAATCGGAAGATGGTTTAAAGAAAAGAATTTTAATGAAGCTAAATACCTTCTTTTTAAAGAATTCAATAGTATCTATCATACAGAACAATTAGAAGGGGAGCGTTTCTTTGTAGTTCAGCAAACAAGTGACTTGTTGGAAAAGAAAGAATTGTTTAAAGAAAGGTTATTATCTAAAATTGTTTATCAGTACTATGTAGATTATAAAAGTATAGCTTCAAACGAAGAACTGATTGATGTAGTTGATTATTTCATAGATAAACACTTTAATAATAAAGAAATAATGTATCAAGTAGTAAACATGTTAATTGATTTAAAACGTTTTGATGATGTGATGATAGTTGTAAGAAAACATAATAAATTATTATTTGACTATTATACTTGTATTCCTAATAAGTATAATAGAGAAAAATTCGAATTATGTGAAAGATATATATATGAACAAGTGAACAACTCAAAAACTAGAGATGAGTATCAGACTATTGCATTCAACATATTTTATTTAGAAATGCACTCTAGTAAGTCTATAGAGCACATTATCAAGAAACTAAAAAATAAATACCCAAAAAAACGAGCTTTACACGAAGAGGTAGATGGATTTTTCGATGATCCAGAGAACTGGTTACCATTTTAACTGCTAGAGACATAAATGAGACAGGTCTTCAAGAAAGGAATAAGTACTTATGAGATACAACAAATTCAAGAAATCACATAAAGATGTTAAGAATAAAGGTAATAATGATAATGAACTAATCAGAACTGTTATGAATGCTCCCAAAGAAATACTCCAAAGTGAATTATTGAATATTCTTAACAATGATCCTCGTAAAGCGAGAAACTTTGTTATGAAATATTGTAAAAAAGAAATCATAAACATAAAAACAGACATACAAGATGGTTTTATGGTTTTGGCTTTGGAACAAGAATATCTTTCTGATGTTTATGATTTCTATGATTTTTCTGTTTATTGTCATAATTTACTATCAAATTTAGAAACTAAGTTATCACCTAGAAAACTAGTTCTCAAGATCTATGAAATAAAAGATCAAATTATTAATTTGGTGATTAAATATTTCGATGATTCTATTCATGTATATGAGAATTATACTTTTGATTTTTTCGAGTATACTGATAGTTTGATAGATGATTTTATAACAGAGGAAAATGACGATAAAATTGAAGACTGTATTTACACCCCGGATGTTGTGAAAACTAGTTAACAATGAACATAGTGACCAACTGGGTAAGACCTTTTGAAAAATATTTTGTCGCATTATCTTCATAACCTATAAAAAAAGGATTTATTATTAAATCCTTTAGTAGAGTTAAAACTTTATTATCTAGAGACATTGGCACAAGCTGAAACCCGATACGAGATTATGTCCGAAATCATCCAAAATAATCTAGATATTCATTAAACAACAAAGCTTTAATAATTCAAGGAGACAAAATCCATAAAGACAACCTATAAAACATTTTAAACTCCATAACAACAAGACATAATATAATAGCAAAGGAGTTCATAACGTCTTTTTATTTTGACAATATCCGGGAAGTCAACTTCTTTAAACTGTAGGTTGATAAAAAACATATTTTATTTGTTAAAATATCTTTTTTTTAATGAGAAAACATGACTTTAGATAACAGAATCTAACATAAGTTCCATTCTTCCAAAAATTTCGATATTGAGAGATTGAAATTATTTAACTAAAGTGATAAAATAATTATAGATATGTATTTTAATAAAGTAATAGCATTAAAAAATAGCTCGAATAAAAGGGAGAAAACATGAAGATACTTAAAAAATTATTACTATTTGTTTTGGTTTTGGTAATTGCTTTTTGTGGGTTTGTAGGATACATAATCATAACTGATTATGCACCAAATGATATTGAAGCAGCTACAATTCTAAGAGATAATGAAACAGCAGTAACTGGAATGACATTTACACTTACAACATTTAACATTGGATATTGTGGTCTTGACAAGGATCAAGATTTCTTTTTAGAAGGTGGAACAATGTCTCATTCTAGTAGTGAAGAGAAAACATTAGAAAATCTTGAGGCTATAAAAGCATTTATTAATGAACAAAATTCAGATTTTTACTTTTTACAAGAAGTAGATGATAAGGGTTCTAGAAGTTTTAATGTTAATCAAAAAGAATCAATTTTAAATGAGTTTTCAGCATACAGTGCAACATTTTCATATAACTTTAAAGCAAAATGGATACCTATTCCTGTATTTGATCCACTAGGTAGTGCGTATTCTGGATTAATGAATTTATCAAGATTCACACCAGTATCATCAACAAGATATAAATTACCAGGAGATGAACCATTTCCAAAAAAATATTTTGAATTAGATAGAAGTGTAATGGAAGATGTGTACTTACTTGAAAACGGTAAAAGTCTGTATATGATCAACCTTCATTTATCCGCATTTGATAAAGGTGGTAACATACGAGCAGAACAAATTCAATTTTTAATAGAATATATTAATGAAATATATGACGATGGAGAAAATTATATTATTTTTGGTGGGGACTGGAATCATTTGTTAGATAGTTCTAAATTTACAGATGACTTACCAGGTTGGGTTGCGACATTACCTGATGCCTTATTTGATACAGGATTTAATCTTGCATATGACACAAACACTAGTACTGTAAGAAGTGATGAAACAGCATATGTAGAAGGAACTACTTTTGAAACAATAATAGATGGGTTCTTAGTTTCCCCAAATATAACAATTAATCTTGTAGAAGGTGGAGATTTTGATTTTGAGTATTCAGATCATAATCCAGTGACTATAACATTCACTTTAAACGACTAATAAAAAACAAGTTTAGAATAATAAATCTTTCAAATTTATTTCTCGCTTACATCTAATATAAAGATTTCTTTATTACAAAACAAAAAGGTGAAATACCCCTAGGGGTGTTTCACCTTAATTAATACTAGTCTTTTTAAACTATCATTGACATATGGCCCATATTATATCATAATCGTTTTCCCTTTATAATATAGAATTTGTCAATAGTCTGAAACGATATGATTTCATATCACTTTTTAGTTACTAATCTAAATATTTAAGATCGTTGTTTAGTATTACTGAAACTAAATCTACTACATAAAAAATTGGTGATAAGAAAAAGTTCAATACAGCTAAGATTAATTTTCCTTTTTGGAATCTGTGAACTATGCCTAGTATTACGTTTGTGATTGGTATAATCGCTAATATTAATGAAATTAAATGTGTTTGTTTTAAATATGCTTTATTTGTTTTTGCAGCCATTGTATTCCTCCTTAGTATAATTATATATATGAATATTATATAGTAAAAGAAGTAAATATTCAATGAAAAATTATATGCATATTTACGATTTAGTATGAATTTGTATTAATATTATCATTAAAGATTGATATTAATTATTATTATTATTATTAAAAGTTGGATTTAATATTTTTATGTGCCGGTAAAAAGAAAAACATCATCTAAAAAGTACTGTAAACAATGTCCCATATATTGTTGTTATATATATACAATTCACGACAAATAAATGAGCATGTTATAATACTATGCGAAGAGATGATGACAAATGTTATAGAGGATACTTTCAAAGAAATAACATCTAACTTTCAAAATCATACTAATAAACTTAAATTAGGAAAGACTAAGGAGAGTATTATATGGGAAATAATAGAATATATTTTAAAATGCTTTTATCATCAATAATAATGTTAGTATTAATTTGTTTATTAGTTAATATATTTGATTTTAGTACTATCGCTATTACTATACTAATGGGATCATCAGTAATGTATACTTTTATTTCATCAATGCTCTGGAGATTAGCTTATGTATATCAGGATATGTTTTATGATTATGATGATAAATACTATCTGAATTATGGTGAAAAATTAGTTTTATCTAAAAACGATAAATACATTTTGAAGCATATTTGTTATACGGTTCACGATAGAAAGAAACATAAAAGTTTTTTTAATGCATTTAAAACAAATAATACTCATGAAATTAATAACTACCTATTAAGAAACAATTACGAAATTGAT
>JAFLJX010000120.1 GCA_022712785.1 Mycoplasmatota bacterium
CACCATATTCTGCTCTACTATAAACCGGGTTTCTTCCTCTAAATCTCATAAAATCACTCCTTAAAAATGTTCTATTGATATTATAACATAAAAAAAATAAAAAAGTCTAAATACGTGATGTATTTAAACTTAAATCTATAATAGTTAAATTGAACAACCTTCATCATCACAAGTGTGTGCCGAATCAGCTCCACCGATTGTTTCTAATTCTTGATTTTCTTTCCATAACTGATCAAGAACTTGAGAAAAGTACTCTTCAGCTTGAGCTCCAGATACCCCATATTTGTTATTTAATACAAAGAATGGAACTCCTTGTACTCCTGCTTGTTTTCCTTCTTGAATTTGTTCGTTTACTAAATCAGCATATTTATCAGATTCAACAATAGTTTTTAACTCAGCTTCATCTAATCCTACTTCAACTCCTAATTTTATTAAAGTAGCAGAGTCTGCTAAATTTAATCCTTCAGTGAAATATGCACTCATGAAACGTTCAGATATTTCTGTTTCCAACCCAAATGTATTTGCCCATTTTGCAACTCTATGTGCATCAAATGTATTAGTTAACTTTATATTCTCATAATCATAATTTAACCCAACAGTTTTTGCTTGTTCTACAAACATTTTAAATTTCTTTGTTGCAGCTTCAGGCGTAGTGTTGTGACCTTTGGCAAAATTTACATTGGGAGCTCCCACCATTACTTTAGGTGCGTTTGGATTTAATTGATAAGCTTTGTAGATAACTTCAACTGTATCTTTATGTGCAAATTTATTTAATGCACCTTCAAATCTTTTTTTACCGATATAACAAAACGGACATCCGAAATCAGACCATAATTCTATTTTCATTTATAACATCTCCTTTTCTTCTGTTTCATTATGCAATATTCCATATAAAAAAGCAATTAATTTGCACACAAACTAACTGCTTTTATTTTAACTAAAATATCGGGAATAATTCATAGTAACTTAATGCATATCTTATAAACTCAACTATTAAAAAACTAAATCCATTTACTAATATTACGACGATTAATATCTCAATCTTTGAATACTTAGTTTTAAAGTACTTATATACTAGGTAAAACTCTGATAGAATTACAAATACTTCAAGTAACAAAACCAATATAATCCCCATCTCATTGTCAAATACATGTGAATATATTGCCAATAATGAACTATATATTGGATTAGTTATTAGATTAACTAATACCAATACTGTTATAAACTTTTTATTAAAGTACCCAAGTCCTATTAGTACTAATAATTCAATTATTAGTGTTACTCCCAAATAGAATAACACTTCTGCAAATTCATTTAACAATATCATAATTATCTTCCTTTTTAAAAATCTATTATATTATTTAATTTCTTGTTATACTTATAATATCATTTGTTTTCTAAAAACAATAGATTTTTTAGTTATTCAGTAAAATTATACATCGTTTGATGTTGGGAAGAGCTGGGGTGCATATGAAAGATAAAACCATTAAAAAAATGTTGGCGAAAGAAATCATTAAAGAGTATATTGCTTTTATTTTCATAATTGTCCTAGGAATTATGCTTATATATTCTTTTATATTCATTAGCCTTTATACCGCATTCATTTTAGTATTTTACATTATTGCTGTTCCTGCTTATCTTGTTATAGAATTACAAAATGAACGCATTTTTTTAAATATTTATAGACTATATATGTCTGATGAAGAAAAGGCGTTTGCTTCAATTGAGGATACAATTGAAACATATGAATCTGACTTTTCAGAAGACTCCAAAGTTCGCGACGGGAAATTAAACCCTTTTAAAGACTCAAGGTATTCACATATTAGAACAAAAAGAGTTACCGAAGGGTACGCGGCTAGTGAACAAATTAACACTAGGAAATTTATTCATAAAAGAGCAAATAGGTCGGATATATATCAAAACCGTCTAAGTAGAGTAGCAAGATCACAAGCAATTGCAAATGTAAGAAAAGTAGAGAAAAAACTAAGAGCCTTAAAAGAGTTAACTAAACTTTTTGAAGAAAACCTATATTAAAAAAGAGCCATTGGCTCTTTTAATTTGCTTTAGTTTGCACAAACAGGGTTTTCTGCATCATATCCGTTCAAATCAACAGAGATACTTTCAATTACAATGTCTTCAACTGGTCCATCATTAAAGTCAGTATCAACAACTGCAATATAATCAAGAACATTGAATCCTTCAATTAATCCTCCAAATGCTGCATAAGACCCATCAAGACCAAAATAATTGTTATGCATAATAAAAAACTGGCTTGTGGCACTATTCATAACGTTAGTTCTTGCCATAGAAAGAACTCCTCTACTATGATTTAATTCATTTGTGAAACCATTTAATTCAAAGTCACCATTAATTGGACAAATAGAACTATTAGTGTTTCCACCTTGTATCATGAAGTCCTCAATAACTCTATGAAATGAGTTATTTGAAAAATCTCCATTCTCAACATACATGATAAAATTATTAACAGTATTTGGAGCAACACTTGGGAATAATTCTAATTTCAGAACTCCAATACCACTTACAACAATTGTAATAACTGGATTTGAATCATTTAGGTATTCAAAATATGGTAATCCACTTAAATCTGGTACCCACTTTACGTATATTGTTAAATCAGAATATGCTAGTGAGGGAAAATCAAAAACACTTGTTAAATCTTCGTCACTATACCAGCCATCAAAGAGATAGTCATCTTTTATAGGTTCAAC
This sequence comes from Mycoplasmatota bacterium, assembly GCA_022712785.1. Classification (GTDB taxonomy): domain Bacteria; phylum Bacillota_I; class Bacilli_A; order Izemoplasmatales; family Izemoplasmataceae; genus JAFGXW01. The sequence continues at coordinate 2,730 of JAFLJX010000120.1, forward strand.
TGGTTTATTAATTTGTGCTTCTAAACTTAATTCAATGCTTTCTATCTCTGTTCCACCGAATGTTTCATAAGTTATAGTATAATCATTATTTAAATATGAATTACCTTCACAACCTGATAGTGCCAAGACTAAAATAAATAATGGTAAAAATAGTTTTTTCATAATATTTCCTCTTTCTTTTAATAAAGCATATTCAAATTTTGAATATGCTTTATTATTAAATTTCAAACAAATTAAGTTGACTATTATCAGGAAGATCTTTAAATACATCTAACATGTCTAATTTATTAAACAATGATTTTGATGCTCCTGTTCTTTCCTTAACGTCATCTTTACTTTTAAACTCAGATTGATTTCTAGCATCAACTATACTATTAGCTACTTTAAGACCAAGTCCGTCAACTGTGATAAATGGTAATGTTAATGATTTACCATCTTCTCCAATTTTAAAGTTTCTAGCTTCTGATAAATGAACATCAATTGGATTAAAGTTAAATCCTCTTTTTATCATTTCATGAGCGATTTCTAAAACAGTATATAATCTTTTTTCAGTCTCTGATGCGCTTCTTCCTTTTTCTTCGATTTCATTCATTTTTTTCACAATTGTGTATTCTCCGCCAGTAAAAGCATAAACATCAAAATCACTAGCTCTTTTACTGAAATATGCACTATAGAATAAGATAGGTTTGTACAATTTAAACCATGCTATTCTCAATGCCATCATAACGTAAGCTGTAGCATGAGCTTTTGGGAACATGTATTTAATTTTACCGCAACTCCAAATATACCATTCAGGTATTTTTGCTTCACGCATAATAATTCTATATCCATCCCATTTGGGTTTATCTTTTGTTGATTTACCTTTTCTTACAAATTCAGCAATTTCAAATGCAGTTGCTTGTTCCATTCCGTTTTCAATTAAGTAAACTAAAATATCATCACGACAACCAATTACTTCATTAAAGGGTATTTTCCCATATTTTATATTTTTACCAAGAACTAAATCCTTAGCATTATTAAGCCATACATCTGTTCCATGTGATAACCCAGATATTTTAACAATATCAGCAAAAGTTTTAGGACGAGAATCTGTCAACATTCCTCTAACAAAGTTTGTTCCCATTTCAGGAATACCAAAACTAGCGACTGAACTATT
>JAFLJX010000121.1 GCA_022712785.1 Mycoplasmatota bacterium
TTTAGTTGGTAGATATTTTATTACATATACAATTACAGACGAAGGATTAAATGAAACAGTAGTTACAAGAATCGTTAATGTAGTTAGTGGCGAACCAAAATTTCTTCTAGGAGATGCAAATACTTCAATTAAAGTAGGAGAAACGTATATTGATGGAACATGTCAAATATTAGTTGATTTAAATCAATTCAATTGTACAGAAAAAGCTAACAATGTTAATACATTAGTTGCTGGAATATACACAATAGAATATTCGTATGCATATAATGAAATAGAATACACATATAGTAGATATGTCTTTGTATATGATGGTGAAGATACTTTAACACTTTATTATCGTAAAGAGGAAGAAGGTGTTTATTTATGAGAAAATTTATTGTTACAACATTATTAATTTTACTAATAACTTTATCAGCTTGTGATTCAACAAAAAATAGTGAAAGAATCTTGTTTGTTGGTAAAGGACAAGATACAGTTGAAATCAATACTGTATGGAAAGACGCAGGTGCTTGGTTAGAATATGGAGACATGATTGTAGAAGCAGATACAAATGACACTGTAGATACAACAGTCTTAGGACTATATAAAGTAGAATATACTTTAATTCGTGATGATATATCATATAGCGGTGAAAGATATGTTGTTGTAGTTGATCAAACTAAACCAGTAATTACTCTTAATCTAGGTATAGACACTATAAACCTTGGTGAATCTTGGACTGACACAGGGGCAACAGTTACCGACAATTCAGGGGAAATCTTAACAATTACTATAGAAGGTAGTGTTGATAGTGATACTCTAGGAGAATATCAAATTACATACAGTGTTGAAGACTCATCAGGAAATGTTCAAGTCAAAACAAGATATATAAATATTATTGAATAATCAGTTGTAATGTATGCGTCAAATCTTGAACATAAATTAAAAGGAGCAACAACTACACTTTAGTAGTTATTGCTCCTTATTCGTATTAAAGTCCTTAATGATATTTTTACTATAGGGTAGCAAAATATCATTAAGTTTCATCTGATTCAATAATATATGATATCTCAAATTACACTAAATATCTGATAAACTTCTAGCATAAATAAACAACAAGTCACTAAGTCTATTAAGATACTTAAGACAATAATTTAAATCATTTCTTCTATTTGTCTCAGTGAACAACACTAAACTTCTTTCAGCTCGTCTTGTAATAGATCTTGATAAATCATATTGCGCACCTAGCCTAGATGTATCACTACCAGGTAAAACAAATAAAGGTTCAATTACTGTTTCATTTAATAGTCTTTGTTCTAACTCTTCAATAACTAGGATATCATCATTAGTAATACTAACTAAACTATCTCTTCTAGACGAATCAACTGATGTAGCTATCAATGAACTAATATTCTGAAGTTTTGTTTGGACTAGCCTTATAATATCTTTATCTTCTGTCATATGGTAAATAATACCAAGTGAACTACTTAATTCATCAATGTTTCCAAGTGTTTCAAATAAGATATCACTTTTAGATAGTTGAACGTTTGAATAGTTTCTTGAAAGTCCTTTATCTCCACTTGTAGTTGAAATAACTTTATAATTATCAATTTTCTTCAAATTTATCACCCCGTACTTATATTATAGGAAAAAAGTAGCAAATATGCTACTTTTTTTAATAACCTGTGAATTTTTCAAACTTAATTTGTTTAGGGTCTACACCTTGTCCTTGAATAATCGTAGTAACCGCAGTTACAAATCCAGGATTTCCAGATACATAATATACAGAATCATTCTTATATTTACGTGCCATGTTAGCTGCGGTATCTTTCATGTTGGCACCTGTATTTTCATACTTAACTAGTACATTATTAAAGTCTTTAAAATCTTCTTTAAAACAATAAAACTCTCTATGTTCCGCATGAATCAATATGTTCTCTTTTCCATTATCAAATTCTTCTAAATATTTCACCATTCCTCTTGCGGCAGTTATACCAATACCCGCGGCAAAGAAGATAGCGTTTTTATCTTCATCTAAAGTAAATCCTCCAAGAGGACCATCCACGGTCATTGTGTCTCCTTTTTTAAGGTCTAACATTTTAGCCTTAAAATCACTAGGACTATCATTTATAACTGTTGCTATTTTTAATACATCTTCATTGTTAGTTGAAGCAAAAGTGAATGCTCTAACCTTTCTTCCTTCTATCTCTTTATCTACATGTTTAAATGCACCATATTGTCCTTCTTTAAATATAAGATTTTTTGGCATTTCAAAATTAAAAATAAAATAGTCGACGCCTACTTGTTCATTATCTATTAGTGTTAATTCAAATCTCTTCATTTCTTTTGACATAATAACCACCTCAAACTAATTATATTCTAATTTTAATAATTAGAATAGTATACTGCATATCATTTAAAAAAGCAGACACTTTTAAAAGTGTCTGCTCCGCTTGAATCTACTTTATTGTTTACTTACTTTTTGTTTAACTTTCCCGTAAGTTTCTTTTGTTGATTTCGAAGCTTTGCCTACAATCTCTTCTATTTTTTCTTCTGCTTTAGAAGCAAATTCTTTAACTTTTTCTATTTTTTCATCAGCCTTAACTTTTACTTTTACTTTTTCTATTTTATCAATACTTCCTTGAACAAATTCACCAGTCTTTTTACCAGCTACTTGTCCAGCATCTTCAAATTTCTTTTCTAAGTCTGTACGAAAATCTACATCTTCTACTTTTTTCTTGCGTCCAAATAAACCCATTATGCACCTCCTAATATTTATTATAACTAAAACATATGGATATATTGTGAATTATTATAATTTTGATTTAGATAATTTAATTACACTTAAAGCATAAAAGAATAATCCAAACACTATCATTCCCATAACTAACTGGAATGGGCTCATTAAATAATCTCCAATATTCACTTCAAGACCAAACATAAACTTGTAATCATTTAGTGCTTCAATCGGTGCACCTTTAAATACTTTATCTATTGCACCCTCCATATATATATTTCTTATCAATGTAACACTATGTGCACTTGGCAAAACATTCATTACTGCCTGGACATTTTTTCCCATAACACCTATCGGAATATAAATTCCTCCTAGGAATCCAATAAACGTTCCTACAAGTGTTGCCATTGTACTAAAAGCATTTAATGTTTTCATGTATAAGGATATATAAAAGAATAAACTACTAAAAGTCATAATAGATAACACTACGACCATCATTAACTTAATAGCTGGAAGAAATCCTAGGATTTCTCCGCCCATAATAACTACATATACTTGACCTATAATAAAGTTAAATCCTACCATTATAAATGCTACTACCCATGCACTTATTAAATATCCAAGTGATAATATTTTTCTATCTATTGGTGATGTATAAAAATCATTTAACACACCTTTGTATCTATCATCTATAAGTGTTCCTAAAACACTAAGTGGGACTGTAACTGTGGACACAGTTAAAATACCAGCCATTATCCATGAACTAACTAGCCAATCAATCCCCTCAATATTACTATATGCTTCAGATAAGTTGTTTTCCTGCATTTTTCCAAGGAACAATACATACATAAATATAATAATAATTACTGATAAGAAGCTGAAAAACACAGCTGCTTTATCTCTTAAATATAGTCTAGTATTTCTTAATACTAATTGATATAGTACATTCATTATTCACTCACCAACTTTTTACCTGTAATATTTAAAAATACATCATCCATATCTCCACGAAGTATTTCAAATTCTTTGATATATTCTTTATATTTTTCAATAAAAGGTATTCCACTAAAACAACTATCAATAACAATGTTTATTGTGTCATTTACTAAGTAATACTTTACATTATCTTTTTTAAGTACTTTCTCAAATCCATTATGAGGAATTATTTTTATTCTATCATTAGAATATTTCAATCTTAATTCTTCACTTGAACCCATGGCTACTATTACACCCTCATCTATGATAACTACCTTGTTCGCATCAATAGCTTCTTCCATGTAGTGGGTAGTTAAAAATATAGTTATTTCTTTTTCAACACGTAGTCTACCTATCAGAGTCCAGATATCTTTTCTACTTTTTGGATCTAGTCCAGTTGTTGGTTCATCTAATATTAATATTTGTGGCCAATTTAGTAAAGCTCTTGCGATATCCGCTTTTCTCTTTTGTCCACCACTTAATGTTCCATATCTTTGATTAATAAAAGGTATGATTTCTAACAAATCATTAATTTCATTAATCCTTTTTAAAACATCTTTTCTAGAAATATCATAAAAAGATCCTCTAACTTCTAGATTTTCTTTAACTGTGAGTAAATTATCTAACATTGAATTTTGGAATACCACACCAATATTTTTTCTAATCTTCGTATCATCTTTGCCTAATTCATTACCTAACACCTTAACGGTACCATTGTTTTGTTCTAATAGCGTTGCAATAATATTTATAGTCGTACTCTTCCCAGCACCGTTAGGTCCTAAGAAAGCAAAAAATGAGTCTTTCTCGACAGTGAAACTAATACCTTTAACAGCTTCAATATCATTATATGTTTTAATAAGATTTTTAACTTCAATAGCTTTCATGTTTGTCTCCTTATGAAATTTCTTTATTTGAGTTTCCATTTTTTTCCTAATTTTTTTTACTTTCAGCATGTTTAATATATTTGTGAGCAACAGGAACGTTACAAGATGTTTTACCCGTATCTACATTTATTTTGCCTGCCTTCAGCGATACATTGATTGCAGTTTGTCTGTATCAAGGTTTTCTTGCGACTTTTTCTAGGTTACTACACTTACTAAAAATAATTCAATATCTGTGTCATGATTTAGATATATTTTTTATTCTGATCTGTTCCTGAAGATTCAAACTCATTCATAACTTCATCAAAATTCAAAAATATCACCTCTTTTTTTAATTATACAAAATATTGGAATAATAACAAAGTAAGAAGGCAATATTTAAAAAAGTAGACATTCAATCGAATGTCTACTTAGTTAAAAATTTATTTAGTTTGCAGAGCTTTTAAATCTTGTTGAAGTTTTGTATTAATTTTACGTAGTTTATTAGATAGACCTTGTTCGTGTTCTTTTTTAATCGTTTTATTTTTAGCATCTAACTTTTTAGTAAAAATACTTGTTTGTTTATCGATTTTTGATGCGTTTGTTTTATAAACGGACTCTTTTTGAGCAAATTCTGAGCTTACTTTCTTAACTTCAATTTTTTCAATAGTTTCAGCTTTAGAATAGTTTGCTTTATGTATAGAACTTTGAGTTTTCAAACTTTTTATTTCTGTATTTTCAATTTCTTTAACTTTCTTGT
>JAFLJX010000122.1 GCA_022712785.1 Mycoplasmatota bacterium
AGATCAGTTACCTCATCACCCATTTTAGTAAAATCGATGTCTTCCTGAAAATGTAAACTTAGGAATACTGTTTTTTCACCATTAAACTCATATACTTTTTCACTAGTATTTTCAAATGAAACACTTGCAACATCCTTTAGATATACGGTCTCAGTTATAGATGGTATTTCGGGAATAACAATAAGATTTTCCAAAGTGTCAATATCATTTATTTCAACATTGCCGTTAATACTGATGATTCCAAATGACGTACTTATCCCTCCCAGAGGAATATTTAGGCTATTAGCATATAAAATTTGGTATATTGAATACATATCTAAACCATATAATTTCATCATGTCTGAGTCCAGTGTAATTACGACCTCGTTTTTAATAACACTATCCACATCAATATAACTAACTTCATCTAGTAATAGTAATTCATTTTTGTACTTCTTAGAAGTACTAAGGAGCTCAATTTCACTTAGTGAATCTGAATGTACAGCAAATATTATGTGAGGATCGTCAAAATTTGATGAGTAGGAGATATCTGAAACACTTTCGTTTAACGAAAGATCATTAACCTTTGTGAAAATATCCATACTCAATTTATCAGGATCATCTGTGCTAAAACTATATACAGATATAACAACTGCATAATTATCATAAATTGTACTATTAACACTTGTGACATCTTCAAAAGTTAAAATGAGTTTTTCAACATCATCAACAACTGTGTCTTCAAGGTCGCTAGCGTTTAAACTAGGGGCAATAATGGTCATAACCATATAAGGAGAATCAATTGGCGGCATTTCTTGTTTAGGTATAACAAAATAACTATAAATTCCATATATTAATAATAAGGAGAATAGTAAAATAACAAGTTTTTTTCTGTGGAATATTTTTTCTATGATAGGTTTCATACAATCATTTCCTTTCAAGACAAAATTATTTTAAATGTACATTTGTCTCATATATATTCATATGTTATAATAGAAACGTATAGAATACAACAATTATAAATCATATGATACAAGGAGGCGTATTATGTTCGAAATTGAGAAATTAGACATGAGAGTAAAGTACACTAGAGAGTGGACTTTTGAAGCTTTGTACAAGCTATTAGAGATTAAAGAATATGACAAAATTAATATTTCAGAAATTATAATAAAAGCAGGTATTTCAAGAGCGACTTTTTATCGTAATTTTAGAAATAAAGATGATATCGTAAAAATAAAGGTCAAGATGTTTTTTGAGTCGTTTTTTCAAGAAACTTTTAACAGCTATAAGGCAATAGACCACTTAGACGAAACGTATCTAATAAACAGTTTTTTTATTAGCATAGATGAACATGAAAAACTAATATCAACAGTTATTAAAACAAATCTTGAATATTTGATGGAAACCGGGATATTACAAATAATTAACACTCAAAAAGAGAAGTTTTATAAACTTGTTACCGCTAACGAAAATATTGATAAGTATACAATGGAAATAGTTGCTTCTTCAGCATGGACACTAGTGTCAAAATGGATAAAGACAGGTAAGAAAGAAAAAGCTTCCGAACTTGTTGAAATATACCTTAACACATTTAAAAGTGTATATATTGCGTTATTTGGTGATAAATCGGAATTAAAATAGAAGGTGATCCTATGTTCAAAGAAAAAATTAAAACAATTCCTGAACTTCCAGGTTCGTATCAATTTAAAAATAATGATGGAGTTATTATATATGTTGGTAAAGCTAAAAACTTAAAAAAACGTATATCTTCATACTTTACTGGTAGCCATGATACGAAAACTAGTAGATTAGTTATGAATATTGTAGACATAGAGTATATTATCACTCATAGTGAATTAGATGCTCTTTTACTTGAGTTAAATTTAATTAAGAAGTTTAATCCACGCTATAATATTATGCTTACAGACGACAAAACATACCCCTATATTGAGATAACTACTGAAAAGCATCCTAAATTGATTGTAACTAGAAGTATAACTAAGAAATCTAGAACACTTTTTGGACCATATCCTAATGTAAGAGCTGCGCGTGAAACCGTAAAACTATTGAATAAGATATATCCATTAAGAAAATGCGTTAAACTACCAAAACAAGAATGTTTATATTTTCATATGGGACAGTGTTTAGCTCCTTGTATAAACAAAGTAAGTCAAAATGAATATGATGATATTACTAAAAGCATTAAAAAATTCTTAAAAGGTGATACTAAGGAAGTTTTAAAAACACTTGAGGAAAAAATGATCACTGCAAGTGATTTAATGGAATATGAAAAAGCTTTTGAATATAAAAAAACAATAGATAGTATTAAAACGACAACGAATAAACAGAAAATTAACTTAAATGATTTGAAAGATAGAGATATTATTGGATATTATTATAACGATTTCTTATTATCAATAGAGATATTCTTTATTAGAAATGGTAAAATATCAGCTCGTCACCAAGAGTTGTTTGAATACTACTCAGATCCACTAAAATCAGTTGAAGATTTTATCGCATTATTTTATCAAAAAAATATTGTACCAAAGGAGTTATTTGTTCCTAAAGAACTTGACTCTGAAACCCTCTCCAACTATCTATCAACTAAAATAATTAAACCATTAAAAGGAGCTAAATTCAAACTGTTAAATTTAGCTGTTATTAACGCTAAAGAATCATTACTACAAAAGATTATATTAGTTAAAAGAGAGATGGATAGAACCATAAATAGTGTTGACAAATTAGGTGAAATCTTAAACATACCAACACCATATGTTATTGAAGCATTTGATAATTCAAATCTTTTTGGAACTGATGCTGTTAGCGGGATGGTTGTATTTGTTAATGGTAAACCTTCAAGAAGAGACTATAGAAAATATAGAATTAAGACAATGGAAGACAAAGCTTCTGATTATCACACTATGAAAGAAGTTTTATACAGAAGATACTATAAGGTTTTAATGGAAGATATAAGGAAACCTGATTTACTACTTGTTGATGGGGGGATTCAACAAGTAAATGCAGCGGTAGAGATTCTAGATTCTTTAGATCTCAACATCCCTATCGCAGGTATTGTTAAAAATGATAAGCATAATACTAACCATATACTAACGAAAGATCTTGAAAAGATAGAGATAGACAAGAAAAGTGATGTATTTCATTTAATGACAAGAATACAAGATGAAGCACATAGATTTGCAATTAATTATCATAAACAAATAAGAGGAAAAGGTATTTTTAATAGTATTTTAGATGAAATAGAAGGTATCGGTGAAAAAACAAAAGATAAACTACTTAAAAAATACAAGTCTGTAAACCTAATTAAATTTGCTTCTATAGACGAACTAACAGCATTAGGTATAAATAGAAATGTCGCAATGAATTTAATTGAAAAGTTAAAAGAAAGCTAAAATATGATATAATACAATAGGTGATTAAATGAAAAAGGTAATTAGTGGTAGGATTTTTTATATAAATGAAGAAGAAAGAATTATTGGACTAAAAGTAAAAGATCGTCAAACATACTTTTACTTACAACGATCTTTACTAAATAAAATTGGTAAATATCTTGAGTTGTCTAGATTTATTCAATTTGTAATAGAAGATAAACCTAGAATTTACAAAAAGACTAAAGTATACACAGTAGAATACATATTAAAGATAATGGCAATTAGATATCGAAAAAATATAGTTTACTATGACATCAAAAAGATTAAAAATGGAACAAAATCTTTGATAAATAATCTTGATGTTAAGATGTTTTTAGATTTAGAGATGTCAATGCACCCATATACAGTAGATAAGAATTTCACTCAAGAGATTATACAAGTTGGATACTATTTAGTAGATAAAGAAAATAATATATTAGAAGAATATAATGAACTAGTTAAACCTAAATTACATCCAAAGTTAACAAAAAGAACATTGAAATTTTTAGAGATAACACAAGCTCAACTTAATGAAGGAATTGAATATGTAGAGTTCTACAATCATTTTAAAAAAGTGGTAGAAAAATACAACCCCTCTATTATAGTGTGGGGAAGAAATGATTTTCTAGCATTAAGAGAATCATATAGAATTAATGGGACTAAAACTCTTAGGGAAAAAA
>JAFLJX010000123.1 GCA_022712785.1 Mycoplasmatota bacterium
AGTGTTTGGTAATTAAGAAATTATGAAGAGCCTATTACCTTAATAGGGCACGATGGGTTCTGTGAGGGGCTTATAAGACTTACCCTTACTTGAGAAAAGAGAGGAGTATGTCGAGGATAGTCTACTCGACTGTTTTTATTATGGCAAGAAAAGGACAAGAGTTTAATAGTTACACATCAGAGTTTAGATATAAAGTGGTAATGGAGAGAATTAAAGAAGGTAAAAGCTACAGGTATTTAGGAGAAAAGTATGATATTAGCAAGAAAACAGTTGAAACATGGGTTAGAAAGTACAAAAAGCAAGGCAATTTATTTGAACAAAAACGAGGAAGACCAAAAGAATCTGAAGAAACCAACTACAAGGAAAAATATGAAATCTTAAAGAAGTTTTTAGAATCCTTGGAGGAGGTAGAACAAGAGAAAAAATAGCCTTTATTGAGAAACACAGAGGTATCTACCGAATCAAGATTATGTGTGAGGTATTAGAAATAAGCACATCAACATACTATAAATACAGGAATACGATAGATCCCGATTATAGTGATTATGTAATAATAAAGCAGGTTTTTGATGAGAACTTTAAATCATATGGATACAGACGAATTACAGATGAATTAAGAGATGAATTAGGAATGGTTATAAATCACAAGAGAGTAGCTAGGATAATGAGAAAGTTCGGTGTGATGTCTAGATACATAAAGAATTTAGTACCAAATTACACTCAAAAACGAAATGAGGAAGAAACAAGAGATAATTTATTACAACAAAATTTCAACCAAAGAGGTTGGGTCACAGATATATCAACACTACAATTAGTAAGAAATGGAAGAAAAGCTTATCTAAGCGTTATTTTAGATTTAGAGACAAGAGATTGGGTAGCATACAAAATATATAATCATATGCGAAACGAACTCGTTATGGACACATTAAAAAAAGCAATAAGCAAAAGAAAAGATCTGAATGGACTAGTCCTCCATTCAGATCGGGGTTCTCAGTATCTCTCAACTGAGTATAAAATAATCTGTGAATCTCATGGCATTATCGTTTCACATAGCCGTGCACATAATCCAAAAGATAACGCAGTTATAGAAAGCTTCTTTTCTAGTTTAAAGAAAGAGACTCTCTATAATTATAATATCACGAGTTTAGAAGAATACATACAGTTAGTCCATGACTGGATGCATTTTTACAATACAAAACGTAGAAGAAACAAAAAAAAGTAGATGTCTTTTTAATAACATCTACTCTCTTGGGTTCATTTCATTTTTTTCCTCTTTTTATTTAATTACACGATCACTATGTGTATAAATATTTAGTTTCTTTCCTCTAGCAAATCCAATAATTGTTATATTAAGTTTCTTAGCTAGTTTGACTGCAAGTGTTGTTGGAGCGCTCCTCGATACTACTAATCCAATATTTATCAATGCAGATTTCAGTAATATATCAGATGATATTCTACCACTAGTGATTATGTACAAATCGTCCCTTTTTATTTGATTCTTTAGTATGTAGCCAACAATTTTATCAACCGCGTTATGTCTACCTATGTCTTCAAACAACTGCTTTTGATTGCCGTATATTAATTCAACGCTATGCACGCCACCTGTTTCTTTAAATAATACTGATTCTTTATTGAACACAGATACTTGTTCAAAGATAGTATTTACATCAAATTGATGTGTTTTACTAACTTTAGGAAGTTTTGATTCATCTACTAAAGGTATGCTAGAACTTCCGCATGCACTAGATAAAATATTTAATCTTTCAAAGTTTTTTAAATCAACTTCATGATTTATTTGAACGTCACATCTATGACTCTCCATATCAAGACTAAATTCTTTTATTTCTTCAATATTTTTAATAATTAGTTCACTATGGAGTGCTCCAAGTACTAAAAATTCAATATTCTCAGGAGTAATCATCATGGTTGAATAATGGTGATTATTCAAAAATATATTTAAGGGGTACTCAGTAATTATCTTGTCAGATACATTAAATGATTCATTTTCTATAATTTTTGTAATTTCAAAAATTTTGTAAGGAGATGCGATGTTATCGTAATTATTATATAATTCAGATTCATTATTAATGTTTTTAAACATATCGTAGTATCCTTGGAATTTTGATACTTTACTTTCAGGAATATATTTTGTATCAAGTAATTGAACCATTTTTTGAAATCCATAATTACCACTACTAATAAAATCTTCAATTGTATTTATTATTTTAGAATTATATATTGCATTAAATGGTTCAATATAGTTATGATATTTAGAAACATAAGCATCAGATTCATCAATTAACGATTCTAAGTAACTAATAAATTCAAAGTTTATATAAGGCATATCACAAGCAATTACGTAATTATATTCACTTGTTGAATGATATAGTCCAGCATGTAAACCAATTAATGGGGTACTACCATGAAGGATGTCAGATACAACATGAACATCTAGCCCTTCATAATGCTCTACATTGTCACTAACAATAATAATTTCATTAAAGACTTCTTTAAGCTCTCTTACTTGTTTATGAACTAGGTATTCATTCTTGATTTTAATAAATTCTTTGTTAAATTTCATTCTTGATGACTTACCACCAGCTAAAATAATTGCACTAATATTTTCCATAGAATTCATCTCCTTTAACAGATACTTAGTCTAAAAACATTATATCATAAATCATAATTATTAAAAACAACATAGTATATAATATAAAATATGTATTATGATTAAACAATGGAATATATTCCTTTACTTTTAAACTCATTGTGGTATCATTAGATGTTTTGTGGTATAGGAGGACTTATGTTATACGAAAATAAACAAATAGAGAAATCACTTACGGAAATGGGCTTTGAAAACTTTACTGAAATTCAGGAAAAGACAATCCCATTAATAAAAGAAGGTAAAGATGTTATTGGACATTCCCAAACAGGAACTGGAAAAACAGCAGCTTTCACACTTCCGATACTTGAAGGAATAGATTTCGAAAACAACAGCATTCAGGCAATTGTTTTATGCCCGACGCGAGAATTAGCAGTACAAGTTAAGCGAGAAATTGATAAAATAGGAAAATATGTACCTAAACTAAAAACCGTCGCAGTATATGGTGGAGAAGCAATCTCAAACCAAATCCGCGGTTTAAAGAAAAAACCACAAATCATAGTAGGTACTCCTGGTAGAACAATCGATCACATTAATCGTAAGTTGATAAAACTTCACGATATAAAATTCTTAGTACTAGATGAAGCAGATGAAATGCTTAAAATGGGTTTCAAGGAAGATATTGAAACAATTTTGGGAGCAGCTAATCAAGAGCGTCAAACAGTAATGTTTTCAGCAACTATGCCGAGAGCAATACTGAATATTACTAAAAGATACATGAAAAACCCGATTCACATTTCAGTAATTACTGGTGATGAATCGAACAAAGACATTACACAATCATATTACAACGTAAATGAATCAAACAAAGTTGAGGCGGTCGGAAGACTTCTTACAATTCATAATTCTAAACTTACGTTAGTATTCTGTAATACAAAAAGAAAAGTTGACGACGTAACTCAAAGATTAATCTCTAAAGGTTATAACGTGGATAAAATCCATGGTGATTTACCTCAAACAACAAGACTTGATGTATTAAACAAATTCCACAAAGGTGTATTAGACATCTTAGTAGCAACTGATGTTGCAGCTCGTGGTCTTGATATTAAAAACGTTGAAGTTGTTATTAATTTTGATGTACCTGAAAAAGCTGAATATTACGTTCACCGTATCGGTAGAACTGGTAGAATTGGAGCTAAAGGACTTTCATTTACTTTTGTAACAAAAAAAGACAATAGAAGACTTCAGGATATTATAAAATTTTCAAAAGCAACTATCACAAAAAAAAATATTCCAACAGTTGAAAAAGTAATGGCTGTTAAGCAGGAAAAACATATTGAAGAAATTACTACATTAATAGCAGATAATAATACGGCAGCTTTCAAAGATTTTGCAACAGAATTATTAGTGTCAAATGACCCTATAGATGTTGTAGCAGCATTATTAAGTCAATTAGCTAAAAGTGATTCATCTAAAAAAATAGATGGAGATATTAACGAAGATATGTCAAGAGGTTCTAGAAATAGAGGATCTAGAGATTCAAGAGATTCAAGAGGGTCAAGAGGATCAAGAGATAGATATAATAGTAGTGGTGGAAAGAATATAAAAAGATTCCATTTAAATATTGGAATTAGCGATGGACTAACAGTTCAAAAATTTGCTAACTTTGTATCACAAACTACTAACTTAAGAAATTCTCAAATTAGAGATATAACAGTTAGACAAAGTTTCGCATTCTTCTCAACTGACGCAATTCATGAAGCTTCAGTAATGAAGAAAATGAAAAAATGTAAATTCCAAGGAAAACAAACTTCAATTCAATTAGCAAAAGAAAGAGTTAGATAATTTAAAAACACTTTGAAAAAAGTGTTTTTTTATACTTTTTTAGAAGCTACCTTTGTACAGTTTCAATCCTGATTATACTTCAATTCTTACAATACATATTTAATATAAATGAAGTGAATTCAACTTTTGTATCTCAACTATTCTTGGTGAAATATACATAATTGGAGTGTTCGTTAATAAAAAAGTTAGAATTTATAAAGGAAATTGTTTAAATCATTAAACAGAGTTTTTAAATCTCTGTTTTTTTAATGACAATTTAATTCAATTTGACTATTTAGGATTTAATTGAAAAATAGTATAATAAATTATAGAAAGTTAAAAAGGGGTGGTTTTATGTTAATAATTAAAAATGCTAACTTAATTACAATGAGTAAAGATAACTATGTAAATGGAAGCATAGTTGTTGAGAATGGAAAAATCTTAGAAGTTGGTAAAGATGTTAATTTAAAACAATATGGAGATGCAGAAACAGTAGATGCTATGGGGTTATTTGTAACTCCAGGTCTAGTTGATCCACATTGCCACATTGGAGTTATGGAAGAAGGAATCAGATTTAGATCGGAAGAGCACACG
>JAFLJX010000244.1 GCA_022712785.1 Mycoplasmatota bacterium
TGTTACTATTCCAATCTGTAATTCTTTTGACAAGACTCTAACACTTGGCAATTTATAGTGTTTCACTAATTCACCATTGATAATAGCTTTTTTCAGTTGATCTTTGAGTTGCTCATATATTGGTTTATCAGAATAAACTGAAACATTTAGATTCACAAAATCACCTCGTTCTACTGTTATCATACAATAGATACAGTTTATTGTCAATAGCATGTGAATAACATAGTTACAACTTATTAGTTATAATTGTTATAACAAAGCCGTTAATACCAATTCGTCAACATGTTTTTGGACGAGAGTTCGACTTGTTAGAATTCATTCCAACCCTATTGCAATAGGGTCCAAACACAAAAACACCGATTGCAAAGCATATTTTTACTATGATTTTGGGTAAAGAAAAACCGAGGATTCAATTAACAACTATTTAAAGCCATCTCAAATTCTCGGTCGGGGTTGCTATTGGTGGAGTTGAAGGTTCTGAATGATACCCGCATCTACAACTAATTACTTAATTACTTTTAACCACAACATTTCAGACTCAATTACAAACTCTGAAATTAATTTAACGAACTTAGAGTAATCCATTGTAGTGTGTGCATAATCTAATGCATCATAGTATTCAGCTCTTCTGGTCTTTGTAATTATTATGGGAGTATATCCATACTTCATTAATTCAAAATTTAGTAACAGTCTCGCTGTTCTACCATTTCCATCAATGAAAGGATGTATCTTAACAAATTCCCCATGTAGCAAACATGCTTTTATAATCGGATGAAACTCATTCCATTCTTTATTATATTCAATTATTAGTTTTTGCATGAGTTCTTGTAAAACCATATATTTAGGTGGAATATGACTTGCTCCACTTATAATTACATTCTCATTTCTATACTTCCCTGCATTTTTATTATCTATATCCTTAAGTATTAAAGAGTGAACATTCTTTACATTCCATTCAGATATATCTTCATTACCAGCAATTAACTCTTCTAAAAATAATATAGCATCTTTATGATTGATTGTTTCTAAATGTTCTATAAGGCTTTTACCGCCAATTGTAATACCTTCAAGTACTACTTTAGTCTCAGACATAGTTAATGTATTACCTTCAATAGCATTACTATTATATGTCCATTCAACTATAAGCTTATCATGTAGACCTTTAGTTATTCTATTTGGTAAAGGTCTGCATGAATCTATTTCTTTTTTTAATAAATCAATAATTGAAAAATCATACTCTAAACCAATATATTCTTTATTGCTTTTTCTTCTTGCATCATAAGGTTTTCCCTCATCTTCTCTAATTAACCAACTCTTTCCAACTTTCACTGCACTTTCAATACGACCTTTTTCACATAGTATTCTTACTCTACGATCATTGATACCCCATTTTTTTGATATTTCCTTAGTTCCAATATATTTCATGATATCACCTCTCATTAGTATATTAAACCGCTATCGGTATAATGTCAACTGTATTCACAACATCTCTCAAATAAAAAAGAATCTTTCAATTAAGAAAAACTCTTTATATTTCAAATTGGTGGAGTTAAGGGTCCCTGAAGGATACCCTCGTCCAACTTGTTAAGTCTTATATTGTGTTGCTCTCCCTTGTCCAATCTTAATAATTTTATTTTCTTTCAATAAGTTATTTAATTGTCTCTCAATTGTTACTTGTGATATATCAGACAATACATCTACAAGTTCTTTTTTTGACATTGGTGTAATAGATTCATTAATGTAATTATAAATTCTTTCTTGATTCG
Source organism: Mycoplasmatota bacterium (assembly GCA_022712785.1). GTDB lineage: Bacteria > Bacillota_I > Bacilli_A > Izemoplasmatales > Izemoplasmataceae > JAFGXW01. The sequence continues at coordinate 1,767 of JAFLJX010000244.1, forward strand.
ATATTTTTGATTCTCTTACAATAATGTATCTTTCTTCTAGAGTACGATATGCTTTTATTATAGTACCAAGATAATACTTAATAAATGGGTTAATATTGTTATTTGATTCATGCCAACCAGCATTACTAAGTTGTAAGACATCATAATATGTATCTTTTGAATCTTCTATAATCTTTTCTATACTTATATATTTACCAACATAATATCCTGTTTTGTATAATAGTAGTAAAGTTAATAGTCTAGACATTCTACCATTTCCATCACTAAAAGGATGAATACATAGGAAATCAAATACAAAGACTGGAATTATAAATAAAGGATCGATAATATTTTGGTTTAAAATGTAGTTATACTCTTCACATAAAGATTCAAGATATTCTTTTGTTTGAAATGCTTTCACCGGAATAAATCTAACTATTTTATTCCCATAAAGATCTTGTTCCTCAATAATGTTTTCTGTAGTTTTGTATTTGCCACCAATATTACTTCCTGAATAATCATACAACATCTTGTGTAATTGTAAAATTACATTTGGTTTTATATCCATATACACATAACTTGTGTGAATCAATTCAAGTGCACTCCTATATCCCGCTATTTCAGACTCATCTCGATTTTTAGGACTTACTTTAGATAAAACAATCTCTTTCAATCTTTTATCAGATGTAAAGATTCCTTCAATTCTATTAGAAGCATCCACACTTTGTACCTTGGCTACTTTCATTAACTTTTCTAGTACATCTTGGTTTGTGATTGAAAACAACTCTGCTTTCCCAGTAAACTTGTAAATATTTGTTACCATATTAATAATCTCATTCCCAAAATTTGTATCTAAGTATTTACTGTAATCTAGTTTTTTATGCATGATTTCACCCTCTTTATACATCATTGTAACATTTATGATGTATAAAATCAATATTTGACGTAGAAAAAATAATTAGTCTAAACATAAGAAACTGATCTTTTTACATGAATATTTATTCATCATATTCTTCTACATCACACCGTAGTCTTTATGCATCATATATAAATAATTGATGCATATAAAACCTGGAAATTTTTAGGCAGCTTAACAAAGCCATTTAAATTCCCGAGATGCGAGCACTATTGGTGGAGTCGAGGGGATTATTGCATCTATCCAATAC
>JAFLJX010000124.1 GCA_022712785.1 Mycoplasmatota bacterium
TCTTGCAATGTGTTTCGTATATAATTTAACTGCCATAATAATATCCTCCTAGGTATATTTTTTTTCGAATAGTCGTTTAATAAGTGGTACATTATTTACTAAGTTTAGTGTTAAATCTGCGTGACCCGCAGTATATCCATTACCAATAATCATTTTAACATCACTTCCAACACCTTCAGCCCCAAGAGCTGCTTTTGTAAATGAAGTTGCCATACTGAAGAAATATACAATACCAGTTTCTTTAGTGCTTAAAATACAACCCATTTCAGTATCTGTAACATTTACAACATTTATAGTAACATCAACTTGTTCACCATTAATTGCCATAATTTTTTCATAAACATCTAGAGCATTTGTAGCGTCAGCCATAACAACATCATCACACAACTCTAAATCTTTTAATTCAAGTATTTGTTGTGGTTCATTTACAACACCAATTACAGTTCCATTAATCCCTGCTTTTTTCATTGCTTGATAAGCACATAATACTCCACTTTTACCAGCAGCTCCAATTATAGCAACACTATCTCCTTCATTAACAAGTTTATCAACTTGTGCAGGAGCACCAGCTACATCAAGTGCAGCAAGAACTAAATGTTCATTCATGTCACTAGGTACTTTTGCAAATATTCCAGTCTCAAATAAAATTGCTGTTCCATCAATGTTAACTTGATCATTTTCAATATTAATTTTTTTAATTCTATTAATTAAAAGAGGTGTCAAAGATAATGAAACTAATGTAGCTATTTTATCTCCTACTTTTAATGATTGATCAGGAAATAGTTTACCAACTTCTTTAACTTTCCCTATTAACATCCCACCACTACCAGTAACTGGATTTTGCATTTTACCTCTGTCTTTTACAATTTCTAAAATCATTTCTTCCATTTTCTTAACATCACTATTACACGCTTTTTTTATTTGAGTGAAAGAAGCTGAATCAATATTTAAAGTAATAACATCAATTAGAAGTTCATTATCTTTTACTACCATTGTATTATCAATCATAGTCGCTGCTTGTGGCAAAACCCCTTTTGGAGTTATTACCCTGTTAGTACCATATTTACATAGTTTTTCCATATATTTACACCTTTAATCCTAATATTTTTCTAGCTTCGCTTGGAGATGCAATTTCTCTTCCATATAAACTAGCTATTCTTACCACTTCTTTTACCAATGCTTTATTTCCTTCAGCTTTTACGCCTTTACTTATATATATATTATCTTCAAGTCCAACTCTTACATGTCCTCCATGTTTAATTGAAAGTTCAGCAAGTTTAAACTCAAATCTTCCAACTCCTGCAACACTGTATGTCGCAGATTTTGGGATACTATCTTTTAGAAATAAGAAATCTCTTTCTTCCCCTGTCATTCCTCCAGGGATTCCTAAAACAAAACTAAAGTGAAGATGGTCTTTAATAATACCTTTCTTATATAATCTCATTACTTGATCAATATGCATTTTACCAAAACATTCAAGTTCAGGTAAAATGCCTTTTTTATAAATCTTTTCTGCAAAGTAAATAACATCATTTTCACTATTAATAAATACTTCATCCCCACCAAAATTTACACTTCCACAATCCAAAGTACACATCTCAGGTTTTAACATTATAGGTTGAAGTCTTTCATCATTACTCATCCCTACAGCTCCACCGGTGGAAGGCTGTATAATAACATTAGGACATTTTTCTTTTATTGCATTTATAGTTTCTTCAAATCTATTAACATCTTGAGTAGGTGTACCATCATCATTTCTAACATGGAGATGAATAATACTAGCTCCTGCACTATATGCATTATATGCCTCAATTGCTGTTTCTTCCACAGTATATGGAACATATGAATTATCATTTTTTGTTACTTCTGCACCACTAATAGCACAAGTAATAATTAACTTTTCCATTAGTATCTTTGTGAATCTTTAGGAACTATACATGTTCCTAAAGCTTTAGCTACCAATATTTTTTCTTTTAATACATGAGCAGCAGATGCACTAATACTTGGAAGAGCTTCTATTACTTTATATGCTTCAAATTCCATTTTTCTAGATGTACTTCCAGATTCTTTAATCCATCCTACTACTTCTATATAATCTCCAGCATATAAAGGAGCTAGAAAATCTACAGATTCATAGGCTCTAAATAATCCTTCATCACCATCATTTATAATCAATAATTCTGTTGCTACATCTCCAAATATTTGCATTATGAAAGCTCCGTCAACTAATCCACCACCATAATGCGCATGGTGAGCACTCAATCTCATTCTTAAAGTTACTTTTTCCATAATTAAACCTCAACTTTCATTTTAATTGGATCATTTATTATTAAATTTGCCTCTGTTGCACTTTTTATGTCTTCTATAGAATACTCTGGATTATATTCAATTAAGTGAATCCCATCGTCTTTTATATCCATAACACCCATCTCTGTCACTATCATATTAACCTGATTCTTTGCGGTTAAAGGTAAAGTACATGATTTTAATATTTTGGGTTTCCCTCTATTAGTATGAGTCATAGCAATAATAACTTTTTTCGCTCCTGTTACTAAATCCATTGCTCCACCCATACCAGGAACCATTTTTCCTGGGATTATCCAGTTAGCTAAACTTCCAGTTTCATCAACTTGTAAACTACCAAGAACAGTAACATCAACATGTCCACCTCTTATTATAGAAAATGATAGTGTAGAATCAAAATACATGCCACCTTCAAGCAATGTAACTGGCTGACCTCCAGCGTTTGTAATATCTTTATCAAAATTTACCTCAGTAGGCTTTGGTCCTAGTCCAATAAGTCCGTTTTCACTTTGAAGATTAATTGTTATATCACTTGGTAGGAAATTAGCTACAAGTGTTGGTAATCCTATTCCTAAATTTACAACGTCACCGTCTTTAAATTCTTTAGCAACTCTTGAAGCTATAAAGTCTCTTATTTGTAGTTTATCCATTTATAGTTCCTCCATAATAACGTAATCCACAAAAATATGAGGTGTCATTACATTGTCAGGATCAATACTTTTTACAATTTCTCTTGCACCTACTATTACCAAGTCTGTGGCTGTAGCCATAACAGGGTTAAAGTTTCTAGTAGTTTTTGTATACATAACATTACCAAATAAATCAACTGTTGTACCTTCAAGTATTGCTAAGTCAGCACGAAGTGGTAATTCTAATATATAGTCTTTCCCACCTGTATTTATTATTTGTTTTCCGTCTTCAACAATAGTTCCAATACCAGTAGGTGTTAAAAATCCACCAAGTCCAGCACCACCAGCTCTTATTCTTTCAGCTAAAGTTCCTTGAGGAATTAGGATGCATTCCATAAGTCCTTCACTCATCAATTTTCCAGCTTCAGGATTTAACCCAATGTGTGATGCAATTAGTTTTTTTACTTGACCATTTGTTATTAATTTTGCCACACCACTTCCAGGTAATCCAGCATCATTACAAATTATCGTTAGATCTTTAACTCCAATTTTGACTAATTCATCTATTAAAAACTCAGGAGTTCCTACAACCATGAACCCACCAACCATAATACTCATTCCATCATGTACATGGTTTTTAAGTTCTTCTAATTTAATTTGTTTTTTCATATTAAAATACCAACTTTCTTAAGTATTATTATTAATTATCTATTTCTTTTCCGGAGGCATAATCTCAGCTACACCAAGAACAACAACTACATCATTTTGATTTGTTGCAGTACATTCGAATTTTATTCTATTTTTCATTAAGTTAACATCGATAACTTTAACACTAGCTGTGATTACATCTTCAAAATAAACAGGTCTTCTAAACCTTAAAGACTGTGCTAAATATATTGAGCCTTGTCCAGGTAAGTCCATACCAAATATTTTACTAAATAAAGAGCCAATAAGCATTCCATGACTTATTCTATGTTTGAATATAGTTCCTTTAGCATACTCGCTATCAAAATGAGCTGGGTTATAATCATTAGTTATTTCACCAAAGAGTTCTATATCTCTTTCCGTTATTATTTTCACCTGAGAAGCACCGTCCCCAACTTTAATTAAATCAATTGTTTTACCTATCATTGTAATTCCTCGCTTTCTTGAATAAAAAAAGAGCAGTTTATGTCAACTGACATAAACAGCTCATCATTTATTAAATGACAATGAATAAAGCGTACCTTCATTCATCAAGTATCTATAGTTAGGACACTATAAATCTTTCGGCACATTACTCATTCTTAAACAGTATCTAAAGTCCTCTTTATTATCATCTGTTTAATACCAATAATATGCTCCTCTGTATAATGATTTTATTATATAAAAAATCACTATAATTATATCTTAAATTGTAAGCGTTTGTCAAACCTTATTTATAAGAATATACAATTTATAAAACTTAAAATTGCTGATTTTAAAATATGATATCTAATAAAACTATCATAACCAATATCCATTGATTCATGTATTAAAACTAGAAAATAACAGTTATCTGAACAACAACAAATCTACAAAATATTATTGTTCTCACAAATTGACTTAAATATATTACTACATATTTCTTTAAAACTATATGAATAATCAAAATATGGTAATGTATAAAAATAATCTAAAAAATATGGAATATAAGACAAGTAATATCAATAAAATTGCATCTTTTTATTAAAAAATAAATGATTTTGTTTATTAAATTCTAATTGTTTGTAATATTGTAAATAAAAAATGATGTCAATTAGGTCAAGTGTGATAGTTTAGTGCATAGTTTGTATTAAAGCCGTTTGTACACAAATGTCTTTATGCATTATCATTACGGTTAATATATATCTATTAATTCAAAAAAATTTATTTGCTGTAATCACAAAAATATGATGGGTTTATAACCTAAAATATAAATTAATTAGAAATCATTACTAATTTTAGTTTTTATTTTATATATGATTCTTCATATTCAAATGATAACATATAATTATTTGCAAAGTATTATGTCATAAAGCGTTTGACCATTAAAAATTTATTATTGAAATATGAAATACTTAATAGTAAAATAAAAATCTTTAATAAAATGGATTCTATTTTATTAAAGATTTATTCTCTTATTTAAAATTTGATAGATCAATAGTGATTTCATTGTTCACAACTTTTTTAAAACCCTCAAATATTTGAAAAGTAACCTTTGCATCTTCTAGTGCATTATGTGCTTGTGGATTTTCAATTTTTGTATATGTCTTATATGCTTTAAATA
>JAFLJX010000125.1 GCA_022712785.1 Mycoplasmatota bacterium
CAATATCTTTAATGGAGGTCCTCTAGCCAATGCCATTGAAGAGGGAAAGGTGCCACCGGGTGCTCAGATATCCACTCAGGCAGAGATGTTTAGTGTTGGACGGCAGATGGCACAGGATGCCCGTTTAAACAGGCTGTCACCTCCTTTTCAATTATTCTCATTATACCAAACAAAAGAACCTATAACAATTTAATGTTATAGGGTCGTAATATATTCTTTATTTCCTATCTTATATAGAGTACCTTAGTTAGTATTTATTGTGTATTTGATTCTTTGTTTTTACTATATTGTTTTCACTTTTGATTTAGTATATGAGTTTCTCGTTTCCCCCTGCCTTTATCGAAAATATCTAATATCAATTAACCATATTCGATTCACGGGTATAAGTTCTAATGATTTCACTTCCACTTTGACCCTATTGAGTTTTACTTATTAGCCAAGTAATTACTTGTTAAAAAGCTAGATATGAAAAATGATAGATGCAATTGCATCTATCATTAGCTAAATAACTTAGGAAACTTATTCCTTAGGAATATCGTGTAATGATTATTTGGTTTATTGTGTAAATCGAAATGATTTATAGTATCTTTTATACTTTTCTCTATTTCACTTATCTGCTTTACAGTCCAATCTTCATATCTTCTAATTTCAATAAAACCTTCTGATTCGAGTTTTAACAATTCAATAAAGATATCATCAATATACATTTCATCTAATACTTCAATATCTTCTTTTGTAGTTACAGCACAAAAAACATTAGTTTTATTCGATATATCATTCACTGGTTCAGAGCATTTATACAAATAACCTGATTTTCCCTTATATGTATCCTCAAATGCATTCTTGTAGTATTCAACTATTTGTAGTTTACCTTTACTAAATCCATAACTATACCAAGGATGAAATTTATTAGGTTTCTCTAAATTTCTTTTCTCATAAAAAGACTCGATTGCATTAACCGTGTATATTAATGCAACTTCTCTCTCTGTAGTTAAATACACATACTTTTCTCCATGAATTGACATATTGGGATATAGTGTTTTAATTCCAGATGTTTTACTACCATGATAGTATGTAGTTTTATTCTTGGATAGAATCATATACTTAATAAACTTAATACTTTCTTCCAGCAAATCCAAATCCATATATTCAGATAATACTAAATCACCCTTAATTTTGAAAGTACTAATATATTGAGATTGCAGCTTTAATAGATCCTTAGATAACTGTTCTGCATTGATAATCCTTGAAATATCCACATAATTTAGTAGTAAAGGTCTAAACAGTAAATCCCTAAACTTCATTCTATTTCCATATGACTGAAATGACGTAGAAAACTCTATAATTTTATCTTCTAATAAACACAGATTTTCAAAACTATTGGCTAACATCTGTTTTTTATCAAGAACTTCAAATGTTTTAATCTTTTCAACCCATGCATACTGTACTATATCTGCAAGTCTAATAAGTAATTCATCATGAGTTAATTCGATATTGACAATTTCATTATCTGATTTTCTCATATTAATGAATCTGTATTTATTCTCAATCTTTCCTGTATATATTGTTGCATGCCATTCCGATTTATTATCTGTCATCTTTAAGGATACTATTTTATGATTGTCTGTTTCAGTAAGGCTTTTGATTAACTCTTGCTTTCTTTCTATTAATGAACCCTGTTCATACTTCTCCTCATTAAGTTTAACAATGTACTTCTTAAGATATTCATTTATAACATTTATGTTTTGAATCTGATAACCACCTAAAAACTGATCAGTACTGTTGTCATATTCAAACAAAAAAGGTATTAGTGATTCTCTTACAATTTCTTCATCAGTAACATCTACTTCTAACTCCTCAAGTATGTTTGATATAGCTGCAAAAAAGCATGAGTTATTGAATGTCATATACTTCATAGTACACACCCCCCAAGTTAAATGATACCAAAATATCACAGAAACTATAAGTCTATTTTTTTCATGAAATATGTGCTATAATATTCATGTAAAGAAAACAGCAAATCCTTTAGAGGAGATGCTGTTTTTTTAATTAACGGTTCTAGACAAAATTCTTCTTATTCTTTATTCTATCCAATGAACTACTTATAAATTGTTTTTGCCATTCACCCATGTTTTTACCTTGATATTCAGAAATTGTACCCATCAGTTTCAATTGTCTTAACCTGAAGAATGGATTTAGATCTTCTAAGCTTAGTTGTTCAATTTCTCTAATACTTCTGTACCCTTTGATAAATATCTCAAATCTTTTTCTGTTAAGTGGAATATTTATATCAAGTGGATTTCCACCAAGTAAATAGTAAAACATATATACCGCAATATCATATTGATAATAACCATATTCACAATCATCAAAATCTATAATCGTAAGATCTTGATTATAGATTATATTAGAGAATAGAAAATCTCCATGAATAAGAAAATAATCTTCTCTCTTACTAAAGGCTTTAATAAGACTTATTACTTCAATATATTCCTTCTTAAATTCTTTATCTGGATAGTTCTTATGGAACAAGTGAATATCATTGTGTTCTTTATATTCATCTCTCATAAAACTAATATCACATTCAGATGATAATTTATGAATAAGTGCAAGTTGTCTCCCTGCTTCATAAATTATTTCATCACTATGTTCTAACTCGTGCCATTTTTGTCCTTTAATATATTTGAACAATGAAATAACTCTATCACCTTTTTCAAAAACTGATTTTCCTGAAATATAATATGGTTCAATTACGTTCACATCTTTATGAAGAATTTCCAGAAATTTCATTTCTTCCATGACATAACTTATTTTTCTTCTTTTTGACTTCGAAACTCTAATAACAATTTTATCATTGTTATATCTTCCAAGATAAACCTCATTATGAAATCTATCTAACCTTTCTAAGTCACTAATTCCAATATCAATAAGTATTTCCATAGTATCCACCCCTATATTTTATATATTATTCAAACTATATTTCCACTTAAGTTTGAAAACTTTCTCTGCAAATACTACTTTATCATTAACATCTTCATCAATACTATTTCTTTGTACCCATTCAAATCCTAATTCTTTAAATAACTCA
>JAFLJX010000126.1 GCA_022712785.1 Mycoplasmatota bacterium
CCTCACAAACATTATATCACATTTTGATACAAATAGCAGGTCATATAAGACCCAAAAGAAAAAGCCCAAGAGGGCTATATTATGCTATGCATATCATTAGTTGCAATTAGGAACGTTGCAACTCGTTGTATCGCTTTTAATTGCAACTTATTATGTTATTTATGTTATTAATTGCTGTTTGTGTAGAAATCATCACCAAGTTTGCAAAGCAACTGCTCACTTTCGTGTTTTTCTAGTATATGAATCATTTTTTCATTTGGAGTGAACCACGTTTTATAATTATCATCTGTGACAAAAATATTATTAATGATTGTTGTGATTTGTGGCTGTTCATGTACGTCTGTATAAACTCCATGTTCTTCCATATAAGATAAAACATAATCTCTTAACCATACAATTCTTGAAATCATTTTTCTATTCTTAGTCTTTCCAAAAGCTATTTTATCAAAATTATCTAAGTATGCTTTTATCATAAACCCACCATATGCTTCAGATTTCATTGTCACATACATAGTTTCTTTAATAATCTTTGTTAAATGCTTTTTATCATTTTTCTTGATGCCATATATTAAAACACAAAAACGAGAGATATCATGCATTAGAATAAGAAGTTTTTTCCGATTTACTACTTCATAATTTGCATGCCATGCATAAATATCGTTATCAGTATTCTTATTAGTTGGTTCTATCCCGAAAAAGTCTAGAACTTTTTTTGTAGATTGTATATGCATATTGAGTCACCTCTCATTTTTTATTTTTTATGGTCTTAAACATCCAATTGGTATTACTAAAACTCCATCTTCTCTTTTATAAGCATACTTTGTAGTTGTAACAATAGCTAAGAAGGATGGCCCATTTTTTAAATCTACTTTCTCATTAAATTTTATTAATTTTTTTGCGGCAATATCTAGTTGACTTGAGCCCAATTTCACTTCTATAGCACCCCATTTGCCGTTATCTAAATGGATTATTGCATCTACTTCTAAATTTGTTTTATCTCTGTAATGAAATACTTTACCATTGAGCAACGGTGAATAAATTCTCAAGTCTCTAATTACTAAGGACTCAAATAGCAATCCAAAGGTATTCAAGTCGTTGAGCAAATCTTCTGGATAAGCATCCAACATTCTAGCAGCAATTGCAGGATCAATAAAGTGTCTTGTTGGTGAAGTTCTTACTGCTGTTTTAGATCGTAGTTTCGGACTCCAAGCAGGTAAATCCTCTATAACATATAATTTCTCTAAGGCGTCAATATAACTTCTTATAGTATTAATATTAATTGTTTCATTATTTGACTTCAAGTCATTGAGCATAGTTCTGTAAGTATCCTGAGTACTTATATGTCTTGAAAACACTTTTAAAATATTTCTGGTTTTATTTGGATCTCTGTTTACTCCATCCACTGTTCTAATTTCGGAATTTGCAATGGACTCACAATACCCCGATATTTGTCTTATTGCTATATTTGTCTTTTTCCCAATACTATTTGGCCAACCACCCCTAACAAGGATTTCAGCCATATCTTCTATATCTAAATTTGCTTGTGCAGATATATCTTTCTTTCCTTTAAATAACTCGAGCAAGCTTATGGTTCCATTTGAGTCTCCAGATTCATATAAGGACATTGTTCTCATCAAAAGTCTTGATATTCTACCTGCACCACTATGCATTATTTTACTTTCATCTACAATAGTTGATCCAGTTAATATAAATAAACCCTCTGTACTTCTATTATCAATATCAAATCTAATTGCGTCCCACAATTCGGGAGCAATTTGCCACTCATCTATTAATCTAGGACTATCCCCTCTTAATAAGATAGATGGTTTTATCTTTGCCATCTGAATATTGCTTTCTCTACTATCTTCATCGTGCATAAATAAGGTACTTTTTGCTAACTGACTTGCTGAAGTTGTTTTACCACACCATTTAGGTCCTGCAATTAGTACACCTCCAAAGGCTTCTAATTCTTCTACTAAAACATTATCTATTATTCTCTTCATATATTTTTTCATATCATCACCCATTTTTATTTTATCACCTACATTGATAAAAAACAAACAATATTAGTTGATTTGGCTGTGTTTCATTAGTTGTGTTGGACCATTTTTAATCGGTGATTCGGCCACTTATAAAATCGTTTAGAAAAAAAGACCAAATGGTCTTTTTTCTTGTGATAACTCTTGGTGTAATAACTTTAATTTTAAATTACTTTGTTATATATATCATCAAAGATAATCTGTAAAAAGCATAACTAACTGAAGTCATTAATTTGAATGTCTATATTTCATTAATTTGAATAATAGTAAAGCTAAAATGATTACTTCAAGGAAATAGGCTGCTACATATCCTAAATACGGTCTATTATACTCAAGTGAGGACATCAAGGGTACTGGAGGATTAAAAACTGCATATATGAATCCTAGAACCAAAACAATACCCAATATAAGTAATATAGCAAACTCATA
>JAFLJX010000127.1 GCA_022712785.1 Mycoplasmatota bacterium
TGAAACAAAGATCTGATGCTCAAGTATTTTTCAAAGATACTGTTTATTTAGAAGAAACAGATAAACTTATCAGAAAATTAAGAAAAGAAGGATATAAAGTTGGGTTTTTACATATAGTAATTGCTTCAATGGTTAGAACTATAAGTCAAAGACCTAAGATAAATAGATTTATTGCAGGAAGAAAAACATATGCTAGAAAAGAAATTTCTTTTTCTTTAGCAGTTTTGAAAAATATGTCTGATGATGCTCAAGAAACTACAATAAAAGTAATATTTGAACCCACAGATACACTTTATGAAGTGATTAATAAAATTAATGATGAAATAAACAAAAATAAAGGAAATAATGAAAAAAACGATACTGATAAAGCAGCAAAATTATTTACTATTTTACCTGGTTTTTTACTTAATTGGAGTTTGAACTTTGTTAGATTTTTAGACTTTTACGGGAAATTACCAAGATTCTTAACGAACTTGAGTCCATTTCATTCAAGTGTATTTGTTACTGACCTAGGTTCAATTGGGATTAAGAGTGCATATCATCATATATATAATTTAGGTACAAACACGATATTTTTAGCATTTGGAACTAAAAGTAAGGAACAAGTTATTGGCGTAGGAAATAAAATTACAATTAAGAAGGCAATGAATTTAAAAATTGTTGTTGATGAAAGAATAGTTGATGGTAATTATTTTGCTAAGTCTCTTAAATTTGCAAAGCGAGTTATGGCTAATCCAGAGCAATTATTATTGCCACCAAAAGAAGTCGTTTTGGATAATGAAATATAAGAATTTCCTTATTTATAATAAAAATACATTTATCATTTACAATAGGGCTTACTTGTGCTATTCTAATAGAGTTAAAGTAGTTTTTTAAAAAAATATGAAAAGAAAGAGGTGATGGTAATGATTAATAAATCAGTAATGACAACAGTATATAACGCACCCAAAATGAGATTTTTTTGTGTGGATTTGCCATCACGAATGAATAGATATTAACTTGAAAATTAACAAGTTATAAACGCTTATTTTAAAACAAATAAACGTCTTTCATCCGAATAGGTGAGAGATGTTTTTTTAATGGAAGAAGGTGAGTATTATGAATCTTTTAAGTGTTTCAAAATTACAAAAAGAATTTAATGGCGATGTCTTATTTAACAATATTTCTTTTGATATAAACAGTAAAGACAAGATAGCTATTATTGGTAAGAATGGAACAGGGAAATCAACTCTTATTAAAATGATAATTGGTGATTTAGATATTGACAAAGGTGAGGTCTTTAAGAACTCCAAAGCAATTATTGGATATTTAAGTCAAGATGTAATAAGTAGTAAAAGTAATACTCTAATTCATGAAATGTATGGAGTGTTTGAAAACCTAATTACTTTAGGGAAGAAAATTGCTTCGTTAACTGAAGAACTTGCTTTAACGCCAGATGATAAAGACTTATTAAAAAGATATTCAACAATGGAACATAATTTTGAAATAAAAGGTGGATATGAATACCATTATAAAATAGATTTAATTCTTAGTAAATTTGGTTTTACAAAAGAAGAGTATGACAGAGAAATTAGCACCTTCAGCGGAGGAGAGAAAACAAGAATCGCCTTTGCAAAATTGTTATTAATAAATCCTGATTTATTAATCTTAGATGAACCAACAAATCATCTAGATATAGACATAATTGAATGGTTGGAGGATTATTTAAATAAGTATGAAGGGGCAGTATTAATTGTTACTCATGATAAATATTTTATAAATAAAGTATGTAAAAAAATAATTGAAATTGATCAAGGCACAAGTCATGTTTATAACGGAAGTTATGAAGAATATCAATTAGAGAAAATCAAAAGGTATGAAGTGTTATTAAAACATTATAATCGCCAACAAAAAGATATTGAACATTTACAAAGTTTTGTTGATAGATTTAGATTCAATTCTAAAAAAGCAACAACAGCACAAGATAGAATTAAAAAAATAAATAGAATGGTTAAATTAGATAAACCAACAAACTCAAGAAGCAAAGTTAAAATGGCTTTTGAAAACAAAAGAGCTACGAGAGAAATTATTTTAGAAGCAAAAAATTTGAGTATTGGATACGAAAAACCATTGCTAAGCAATATTAATTTTTCAATGAGAGGTTATGACAAACTAGCAATCATTGGGCCTAACGGAACTGGTAAGACAACATTATTAAAAATCATTGAAAAAAAACTGAAACCCTTAAAAGGAAAAGTAGACTTTTTACGAGAGTATAAAGTAGGTTATTTTGATCAAAATCAAGAAGGGCTAAATTATAACAAAACTATCTTTGAAGAAATCCATGATCATTATCCTAGGTTTAATAATAAAGAAGTAAGAAGTGTTGCTGCTAGATTCTTATTCATAAAAGAAGACACATTGAAACCAATCAGTGTATTAAGCGGCGGAGAAAAAGTTAGACTAGTATTACTATTATTAATGCTTTCCAACCCAGATTTACTAATATTAGATGAACCAACTAATCATTTAGATATTGAAACAAAAGATATTATTGAAGATGTATTTGATGAATTTAGTGGTCCAGTTATATTTGTATCACATGATAGATATTTTATTAATAAAATAGGTACAAAAATTATTCATTTATCAGATTCTGAAGTTACAGAATTTGATGGGTCGTATGAAGAATTTAAAGAATTAAAAAGTAAAAAAGTTATTAAAAAAGATAAAATAAAAAGAGAAAAAACTATAACTAAAAATTACGAGAAAGAGATTAAAAGTTTAGAAAAAGAAATTCATAAGATTGAAACTAAAATTACAAAGTTTGAAGATGAAACTTTTAAAAGTGAGATTTATACAAATCATTTAAAAATAAAGAGTATAAATGAAAAAATTGATTCTCTTAAAAATGAGTTAATAATACTAGAAGAAAAATACTATGAATTACATGAACTTTAGATAAAACAGAGGTGATATTATGAAACGATTCCATCAGTTCTTTAAATGGATGAAAGGCAATAAAAGATACTATCTAATTGCCGCAGCGATTCTAATTGTTTTACAATATTTTAGAACGCTAACACCACTTTTTGTAAGACATGCATTAGATCTTGTAACGGGTGAAGAAGATTCAGGGTTGCCAAAATTCTTAATAGATATTATCGCAGATAATTCTGTAAAAAGAGAATTACTATTATTATCAATTGCATTTGTAATATTTGCTTTGGTAAGAGTAATATTAATGGCAGTCAGAAGAATGATAAATGCGTATTTCACTGAACGCATAGCATACAATATGAGAAACAAGTTATATTCAACATTACAAAATCTATCATTTACATATCATTCAAATGCAGAAACTGGAGACTTAATTCAACGTTGTACTACAGATGTTGAAACATATAGAGTATTTGTAGGGGAACAATTAATTGAGATTTTCAGATTGGTTTTCTTAATTGCATTTACAATTTACCAAATGACTAGAATGAATGTTTCGCTTACGTTTATTTCGCTAGCAACAACACCACTTATTTTTGGTATTGCGGCTATCTATTTTACATATGTAAAAAGAGTGTTTAAAGAAGTAGAAGAAGCCGAAGGTAAAATGACAACTACACTACAAGAAAGTGTAACTGGTATTAGAGTTGTTAAAGCTTTTGCAAAAGAGAAATTTGAGATTGAGAAATTTGATAAACATTCAAAAGATTATCTTAAAAAAGATTACAAATTATTAAAACTTATGGCTATATTTTGGGGAAGCACTGATTTTATCATACTTACCCAATATGGGTTAACTGCTGTATTTGGTGTATTAATGGCACTTGATGGTAAAATAACAAGTGATGAATTTCTAGCATTCTTATTCTATGTTGGAATGATAGTTTGGCCAATGAGACAACTAGGTAGAATAGTTGGAGATTTCGGTAAAACAACTGTTGCACTTGACAGAATTGACGAAATTATTCTAAAAGAAAACGAACACAAAGATGATAGCACTTCAGAACCTGAAATTACTGGTATTGTGGAATTTAAAGAAGTTAGTTTCCAATTTGAAGATGATGAAAAACCACTGTTAAACAACATATCATTTAGTGTAAAAAAAGGTGAAACTGTGGCAATTGTTGGTAGAACTGGTAGTGGTAAATCAACTTTAATAAACTTAATGATTAGATTATTAGATATTCAAAAAGGCTCAATTATGTTTGATGGAGTTGATATTAAAGAGATAAATAAAAAGCATCTTAGACAGAATGTTGGTATTATTATGCAAGAACCATTCTTATATAGTAGAAGTGTATATGAGAACATAAAGATTATGAATAAAAGTGCTAACAAGGATCAAATTCATAACGCAGCATCAGTTGCGAGTTTGCATGACGATATAAATAAATTTGAAGAAGGTTATGAAACAATGGTTGGTGAAAGAGGAGTTACTCTTTCAGGTGGACAAAAACAACGTGTGGCAATTGCTAGAATGTTACTTGACAACAAACCTGTATTAATCTTTGATGACAGCTTAAGTGCTGTTGATACAGAAACAGATATTCAAATAAGATCTGCACTAGAAAAAGAGTGGAAAAACACTACTTTATTTATTATCACTCATCGTATTACAACTGCGATGGAAGCAGATAAAATTATAGTATTAGATAAAGGAGAAATCGCAGAAATGGGTGACCATGATTATCTTCTTAAAAATGGTAAATTGTACAAACAACTTTGGGATATTCAAACTAATGTTGAGTATGATTTTAAGACCATAGATAAAGGAGTTGAGTAATATGGCATATTACGAAGAAGAAGAGTATTCTAACTCCAAATTTGATTTGGTTGTATGGAAAAAAATATTTTCATTTATTTGGCCATATAAAAAACATATTATTATTGGACTATTAGCAGTAACAGCGTTAGCTATAACTGATATTTTGTATCCATTAATGAATGTTTACGCTATTAAAGAATTAATTGAAGCTAATAGTTTAGAAAAATTACCTATATTCATAATGTTTTATGCATTCTTTATTTTGTTAACTGCATCAATGGTATATGTATTTATTATGCAAGCAGGACAAATACAAAGAAAACTATCATATACATTGAGAGAAAAAGCATTTAAAAGATTACACGAATTACCATTCTCATATTACGATAAAACACCTGTTGGGTGGATTATGGCAAGAATGACAAGTGATTCTAGGAACCTTAGTGAGATTTTATCATGGGGTTTAATAGATTTAACTTGGGGTCTATTTATGATGATTGGGATTACAGTTGTAATGTTTATTGTGAATGTTAAACTGGCTTTAATTGTTTTATCCGTATTACCAGTATTAATTGTTGTTAGTATATATTTTAGAAAAAAAATATTATATGCTTATAGAAAAATAAGAAAAGAAAACTCGAAAATTACCGGATTATTCAATGAAGGTATAATGGGTGCAAAAACAACTAAAACTTTGGTTTTAGAAGAAGAAAATTTTAAAGATTTTGATAGATTAACAAGTACTATGAAAAGACATTCAATTAGAGCTGGAATATTTGCTGGATTATATTTTCCAACTATATTATTTATTGCTTCCGTTGCAACTGGTCTTGCATATTACTATGGTGGACTAGCGGTTCTTGAAGGTGTTATTGAATACGCAGTACTATACTTGTTCCTAGCATACATTGGACAATTCTTTGAGCCAGTAATGCAACTTGCAAATATTTTAGCTAGGTTCCAACAAGCACAAGCAAGTGCTGAGAGATTGCTTAGTTTAATTGAACAAGATGCAGAAATATCTGATTCACCTGAAATAGTTGAAAAATATGGTGATCACATTAATTTCAAAAAAGAAAACTGGGAAGAATTAGTTGGAAATGTAAAATTTGATGATGTTACATTTAAATACAATAAAGGTGAAGAAGTATTAAAGAACTTTAGTTTAGATGTTAAAGCAGGTGAAAGCATAGCTCTTGTAGGGCAAACTGGCGCTGGTAAATCAACAATTGTTAATTTAATATGTAGATTTTATGAACCAACAACAGGTAAAATTCTAATTGATGGAAGAGATTATAAAGAACGTTCAATTGGATGGTTACATGATAATTTAGGGTATGTTCTTCAATCACCACACTTATTTAGTGGGTCGATTTTAGACAATATTCGTTACGGAAATCCAGAGGCTTCTTTAGAACAAATAATTGAAGCAGCAAAATTAGTAGAAGCACATGAATTTATAATTAAATCAAAAGATGGATATGATACAGAAGTTGGAGAAGGTGGAGCGAAATTAAGCGTTGGTGAAAAACAACTAATTAGTTTTGCGAGAGCATTGATTGCTAATCCGAAGATTTTAATCTTAGATGAAGCAACATCAAGCGTTGATACCAAAACTGAAAGAAGTATTCAAAGAGCGATAGAGATTGTTTTGAAAGGTAGAACTAGCTTCGTAATAGCACATCGATTATCGACTATTACATCAAGTAATAGAATCCTAGTGCTAGAAGATGGTAAAGTAATTGAATCAGGAACACATAGTGAACTAATTGCTTTAGAAAACAAATATTATAAACTTTATACAAATCAATTTAAGTCAAAAGTCGTAGAAGAGTCTAAAAACGGGTAGATAATACCTGTTTTTTTATTTTGTTTATATTTATAGTTGTGCATATGCACAATCATAAATATAATATTTACAAATATGCTATTTATAAAACATACATCAAGGGCCAACTATAAGGGTTTAAAATTATTGTTGATATTTCGAACTATTTCGTATACAAATTAGGGGTTGTTTGATGATTTCTACTTATATATAATGTAAATAGAAAAGGTGATGTTTATGAAGTTAATAGAGGTCTTTAATCGCGATTTGAATACTAGTTTAAAACATAATAGTAAAGACACAGATGCTTTTCGTCTTCAAGTTGATTTAATTCTAAAATCACTTGTGGAAAGATTAAGTGATAAAGAAAAAGTAATCGTAATTGGTGCGGGGAAAATGAAAGATTTTTCCGCAACCTTTTTTGTGCAAAGTTTTGATGAAGTAATTCTGACAGATATTGATATGATTTCAGTAAATGAATCAGTTAATGATCTTAATATTAGTGAAAAAGATAAGAAGAAGATAACTAAAATAAGAATAGAATACACTGGTTTTGAGAAGAACTCATTTTTTAAAGATTTTAAGGAAAGAATTATAAATTGTAGAACTTTTGAAAAAATAGATCAAGTTATTACAAGTAAATTGGATGGTCTTGATAATTATCATTTCTTAAAAGATTATCAAAATAGTGGGGATTTAGTTTATGTATCTCCAATATACACACAGTTAGTATATAACCAAGTTTTAAGAGAGTGTTCAATCTTAAGAGAAAATGGTTATCCTGAACACATGATTAAATACATTGAGAATATAATGTTAGATAAAATGGTACATATTATCGACAAATTTAATGAAAATATTATTTCTTCATTAAAAGATGATGGATACTTACTTGTTATTAGTGACGTATTACAACTTGATAATAAAAGTGATTTCTATTTAAGAGTTAAGAATGGTATAAGAAGTCATGAAGTAATGGAAGAAATTTATACTGGTTATAAAGATAAACATGGTATTGGAATTGGAGATTATGGACTTTTGAATCTTGATGAGAAATTGAAATCACATTTATCTAGGTGGTTAATTTGGCCGTTTGATGAATCAACTTCGTTTGTTGTTAAGTTAAAAATATATAAAAAAGATTTAAATAAATAGAAGGAGGAATTGTTTATGAAGTATGTAGCAACTTTTTTGGTACTTTTTGCAAGTTATATAGCACTTGCAGGAATTGAGTTACAAGAATTGTTACTAGGAGCAGTTGTCAGTGTTGCAT
>JAFLJX010000265.1 GCA_022712785.1 Mycoplasmatota bacterium
ATTACAAATATAATGTTTAATGATGAAGAAATGTTAAATAACACTTTATATACTCAAGTAGCTATGTTTACAATGTATGCAGCAGTTATTGAAGTACTTAAAGAAAAAGGTATTGAAGCTGATTATGCTTGTGGGTTATCACTTGGTGAATATGGAGCATTATATTATAATGATGTTTTTGACTTAGAAACTGGATTGAAAATCCTCGAAAAACGAGGATTATTTATGAGTGAAGCGGCGTCATCCACAAAAGGGTTGATGAGCGCGATTATTGGAATAGAGGCGATTGATTTACTTAATATAATTAGTAGTGTAGATGGATATGTAAAAATTGCAAATTATAATACATACGGACAATTAGTAATTAGTGGTACAGAAAAAGCTGTTTTGGAGGTTAACGAAAAAGCATTGAGTGCTGGAGCTAGAAGAGCAATTGTACTAAATACAAGTGGTCCATTTCATACAAGCTTAATGGAAGAAGCAAGTGATAAGTTATCTAAATATCTTGAAGATATAGAATTAAAAACTCCAACTAAGAAATTATTAGTTAATACAACTGGTGATTTTTATAATGGAGATTTAAAAGATATTATGACATCTCAAATCACTAATAGTGTAATGTTTTATCAAATGATTGAGAAGTTAATTGAAGATAGAGTTACGACATTTATTGAAGTAGGTCCTAAGAAAACATTATCTGGATTTGTAAAAAAAATTAATCGTAAACTTGATATATTTAATATAGAAGATACATTAAGTTTAGAGAAATTAGTGAATTTTTTAAAGGAGGATTAATATGAGTATATTTAAAGGAAAAACAGTAGTTGTAACAGGTGGAAATACGGGAATAGGTAAAGAGATTTGTATCCAGTTTGCTATGAAGGGTGCGAATGTAGTTGTTAATTATTTGTATGATGAAGACTTAGCTTTGGATTTAGTAAATCATATTGATAATCTAGGTGGTAAAGGTATGGTTGTTAAAGGTGATGTTAGTAAGTTTAATGAATCAAAAGTTATAATTGACAAAGCAATTGAAACATTTGGAAAAGTGGATATACTTATAAATAACTCGGGCATCACTAGAGATAATTTAATGATGAGAATGAGTGAAGAAGAGTTTGATAGTGTAATAAACGTAAACTTAAAAGGAACTTGGAATATGTGTAAACATGTCACAAGACATATGTTAAAAAATAGAACAGGTAAAATCATCAATATAGCAAGTGTTGTTGGTATTATTGGTAATGCAGGACAAGCAAATTATGTTGCTAGTAAAGCTGGAATTATTGGACTTACAAAAACTTTATCAAAAGAGTTTGGAGCTCGTGGGATCAATGTTAATGCTATTGCTCCTGGGTTTATTGAAACTAAAATGACAGATAGCCTACCTGAAGATATAAAGAAAAACTATACTAATCAAATTCCACTTAATAGATTTGGTACTTCAACTGATGTTGCTAATACTGTGTTATTTTTAGCTAGTGAAAAAGCAAGTTATATTACAGGACAAGTTATTAGTGTTAATGGTGGAATGATCTAGTGGGGTTAAAACCATTAAGAATCAATGGGAAAACTGTTGATATTCCAATAATACAAGGTGGTATGGGTATTAGAATTAGTTTAAGTAAACTTGCGAATGCTTGTATTAATAGTGGGATTGTATCAACTATTAGTGCTGCTCAAATTGGGTTTTTAAATAAAAACTTTAGAAAAGACCCAATGGGAGAAAACAAAATTGAGTTAAAAAAAGAAATTGATAAAATAAGAGAAATAAATCCTGATGGAATATTGGGAGTGAACCTAATGCATGCTATAAATCATTTTGATGAATACGCTAGATTTTTATCTACAATGGATATTGATTTTATAGTAAGTGGTGCTGGACTACCTCTTGATTTGCCAGAGTATATAAAAGACTCTAAAGTAAAAGGAGCTTTCATTGTAAGTAGTGCGAGAGCTGCGAAAATCTTACTTAAAAGCTGGGATCGAAGATATAATTATATGCCAGAATTTGTGGTTTGTGAAGGACCACTCGCTGGTGGACATTTAGGCTTTAGTAAAGAAGACATGGAGAGCGGTAATGTTATGTCGCTTGAAGATATAGTTGGAGAAACAAAACAAATAGTGAAAATTTATGAAGAGAAATATGGAATCACTATACCAATAATTGCTGGCGGTGGTGTTCATGATGGTAAAGATATGGCAAGAATGATAAACGTTGGAGCTGACGGGGTTCAGATATCTACTAGATTTATCGCTAGCTATGAATGTGATGCCCATCTAAATTATAAAATGATGATTGTTAATTCTAAAGAATCTGACATTGTAAGAATAAGCAGTCCTGCAGGTCTTCCAGGACGAGCTGTTAAAAACTTCCTAACTGAAAAACTTAAAAAAGAAAATATTGAAGTAAGTTATTGTGTAGACTGTTTAAAAACATGTAAAAAAGTTGGAATTCCTTATTGTATTACTGAGCAGCTAGGTAATAGTAGTGCAGGAGACGATAATGGATTAATATTTACTGGAGCAAAAGCTTATTTAATAGATAAATTGGATTATGTTGAAAGTATTGTAAATGAGATTATAAGGGATTGTAAATTAGAACTTAATTTATTAGGAGGAATGTAAATGAGACGCAGAGTTGTAATAACTGGACTTGGAGCGATAACTCCACTTGGTAATACCGTTGAAGAGAATTGGAAGAATGCAATGGCAGGAAAGAATGGTATCGATTATATTAAGGGATATAATTCAGACTTAACTGATATTAAAATTGCAGGTGAAGTTAAGGATTTTGATTTTGTGGAATTTTTTGGAAGGAAACAAGTTAAAAGATTAGATAAATTTGTTCAGTTTGGAATGATCGCATCAAAAGAGGCGATTGAAGATTCTGGATTAGATTTTGATAAGATTGACAGAGATAGAATGGGAGTTTATTATGGTAGTGGTATTGGTGGACTTGAAACTATTGCAGAACAAGAAGATAAAGCAAAGGCAAGAGGATACGACAGACTTAGTCCGTTCTTTATCCCCAGTTCTATAATAAATATAGCTGCCGGTAATTTAGCTATAGAATATGGTATAACGGGTCCTGCGTTGTCAAGTGTTACTGCTTGTGCAAGTGCTGCAAACTCGATAGGAGAAGCATTTAGAGCCATTAGAGATGGATATCTTGAGCTGGCATTAACTGGTGGGACAGAAGCTAGTGTTATTCCACTGGGTATTGGTGGGTTTAATGTAATGATGGCATTAAACAAAAGTAATGATATAAATTATTCTAGTATACCTTTTGATAAAAATCGAAGTGGGTTTGTTATGGGTGAAGGTGCAGCAACACTTATATTAGAAGAATATGAACATGCAATTGCACGTGGAGCTAAAATATATGGTGAAATGATTGGATATGGTGCAACTTGTGATGCTTACCATATCACTGGTCCGGATCCTGAAGCAACAGGAGCTAAAAAATGTATGGAGATGGCTGTGAATGATGCTGGTATTAAATTTACTGATGTAGATTATATTAACGCTCATGGAACTTCAACTCCTTTAAATGATAAAACTGAATCACTAGCAATTAAAAAAGCATTTAATGAACATGCTTACAATTTAAGTATATCTAGTACTAAAAGTATGACTGGACATTTACTCGGAGCTAGTGGAGCAATTGAATCTATATTTTGTATTTTGGCAACAAAATATAACTTTGTACCACCAACAATAAATAGTAAAGAATTTGATGAATCAATGAATTTAGATTATACTGTTGGTGTAGGTAAAGAAAAAATAGTAAATGTAGCTATTAGTAATAGTCTAGGATTTGGTGGACATAATGCTACAGTTGCATTTAAGAAATATAGGGGGTAGTAGTTATGTTGCTTAATAGTAATCAAATTCAGGAGATTATTCCTCACAGATATCCATTTTTATTAATAGATAAAGTGGTAGAGTTAGTCCCTGGACATAGTTGTACAGCAATAAAAAATGTATCGGTGAATGAGATGCAGTTTATGGGCCACTTCCCACAAGAGCATGTTATGCCTGGAGTATTAGTTGTGGAGGCA
This sequence comes from Mycoplasmatota bacterium, assembly GCA_022712785.1. Lineage (GTDB taxonomy): Bacteria > Bacillota_I > Bacilli_A > Izemoplasmatales > Izemoplasmataceae > JAFGXW01. The sequence continues at coordinate 4,065 of JAFLJX010000265.1, forward strand.
TTAGCTCAAACAGGAGCGGTTTGTATACTATCTTTGCCAGCTAATAAAGGCAAAATAGCATACTTTGCTGGGATAGAAAAATGCAAATTCAAACGTAAAATTATACCAGGGGACACTATTAAACTGGAAATAGAAATTACTAAACAACGAGGTCCTATTGGGCATGGATCATGTAAGGCAACTGTTGACGGTGAAATAGCTGTTATTGCAGAACTTAAATTCGCAGTTAGTGATTAAACTATTAAGATGTTAACTATACTTTCTAATAAGTATAGTTAACGTCTTTTTCTATTCGAGATTAAGGGCTAAGTGTAGTTAATATACGATGTTTCCTATAAACGCTCACATAATTTGTTAAACTTACTATTTAGATAGATATAATTATGCTATAATGGATTTAGTATGTATACAAAAGGAAGATGTTAAATGAGAAAGCTAAGCAATATACTCAAGAGTTATAAAGAGTCAAGAATTTTAGATATAGGTACTGGAAACGGGAATTTTATTAAGGTATTAACTGATTTAAACCCAAATTTTAAAAGTGCAATAGGAATTGATGTATTAGAAAGTTCTATAAATTCTTGTGAAGCTAATTTTAATGATGATAGACTTTCATTCACAAAAATGAATGCTTTAAACATGGATTTTGAAGATGATAGTTTTGATATCGTGTCATTATCAAATAGTTTTCATCATTTAGAATATATTGATGATACTTTAAAAGAAATGGAGAGAGTTCTAGCTCCTGGAGGAGTAATCATTATTTGTGAAATGATTAGTAATAACTTAAATAAAAAGCAAAAAAGTCATTTAGAAATGCACCATTTTGCATCTGAAATTGATAGGGAACGAGGATCTATTCATTATAAAACTTTTACTGATAAGGAAATATTGAAACTTTTAAGTGAACAAAGTTCTCTAGATATTAAAGATGCTTGGGAACTTGTAATTCCTGAAACTGCTGTTATTTCCGATAAAGAAATTGAATGGCTTTTTGAGACAATAGATAGAGTTCAAGAAAGAATTGAAGGTAGTGAAAGAATTGAGTATTATCGTAAAAAGGCTGATAAGGTTAAGAAATACATTATAAAATATGGATTTGAGTCAGCGACTCAAATCATTGTGGTTCTTGGGAAATGAAACTACTAAAAATATTTGATAAAAGAAGTAAAATGTTAGGTCATCAGCCTATTATATATAAAGATGCAGTAAGAGCAATTACACTTAAACAGGGTAAAGTTTTACTTGTTTTCAGCGAAGAATCTAAGGAGTTTAAATTTCCTGGTGGTGGAGTTAGAGAATTAGAAGGAAGAGAAACTGCTTTAAGAAGAAAAGTACTAAAAGAAGTGGGGCTAGAAGTAAACAGTATTAACGAGAGCCTAGGTTATGTTGATCAAATATATAATGATGTTTATAATGAAGAAAAGTATTTTTTCTTACGTTCTTATTACTATTTATGCGAATTATTCACCGTGGATATCGAACCAAACTTTCATATAATTGAAAAGGGTTTTAAGTTTGTTCCTGTATGGGTTACGCTTGATGAGGCCATCGAAATAAATCAGTTAAAGCATGATAACGGTAGCAAGTATAATTGGACAGAAAGAGAGCTCTATGTGCTAAAATTGATTAAGGAGATGACACCATGAGAGGTTTTAAAAAAGCAAAAGGATTTGAAAATTTAAATTTTGAGTTACCAAAAAGAAGTACATTACATAGTGCTGGATATGATATAGCTATAATAGAAGCCATGGAAATTGAACCTGGTGAAATTAAATCAGGAATTACTGGTATCAAAGCTTTTATGATGGATGATGAAGTATTAAAGATGTATCCAAGAAGTAGTTTGCCAAGAAATTATCATTTAACTATTCCTAATAACGTTGGAATTATAGATAAAGATTATTATGGTAATGATTTAAATGATGGTGCAATTTGTGTAACCTTACATAATTTTGGGACAAAGAAAGTATCATTGAAAAAAGGTGAAAGAGTTGCTCAAGGGATTTTCCAAAAGTATTTAATAAGTCCACATGAAGAACAAGTAACAACAGTTAGAAAAGGTGGATTTGGGAGTACCGGGAAATAAAAATTATTATAGTTGACAATGCCCTTATAAAGGGCTAGTATTAAGATAGATATTAGGTGTCGCAAGACATAACAGGGAATTGAGTTAAAATCTCAAGCTGTCCCAGCAACCGTAAGATGGACGAAATGCAAATACCACTGCTACATAGCGGGAAGGTGCATAGTAGGACGAAATCAAGCCGGTAGACCTACCTAAAAATCTAAGAATAGTAATACTCCTGGGTTATGAGTAGGTACGTCTTTTTAACTTTTTATATTTTATAAGTTATTTTGAACGTAATAATCATCCGGGAGGATGGTTTTTTTTATTACAAAATAACTTATAGGAGGCAATACAAATGAGAAAACTATTCTCTATGGCAGTAATTTTTATCCTTGCTTTGACTTTGGCCGGGTGCAATACAACAAAGATTGACGATTTAGAATTGAAAATTGAACAATTGGATCAAGAAATACTTTCTAACCAAACTGAAATCGGGGAAAAAACAAGTGAGAATTCTGCGCTTGCAACTGATTTAGAACAATTAGAAACTGAAATGGATTCATTATTAGAGGAGTTAGCTTTACTACAAGCACAAATCTTTGATAATGTAATAACATTTTCATTAAAAAATGAGCTAGGAAGTTTTAGTAGTAAAACAATAGGATATAACGATGAGTTTGATGGGACACTTTTTGATTTATTAGATGAAAAGTTAGAGGTGGGATATAGTGAATTTGAATATGGAAAATACATATACTCTCTTGAAGATTTAAGTCCGAAAACTGGAGCTTATATAAGTTTTAGTAAAAACGGAGTTCCTTCAATGGTTGGTGTAGAATTATCAACTTTTGAAGATGGTGATTTATTTGCATTCGAGGTAGTATGGTGGGATTCTTTACAAGAAAGTGTTGATGAGTTAATACAATTATTCATAGAAAATCATGCAAGTAATTATGTAAATAATGAATCAGTAGATTATAATGTTTTACTTGGTCTAAATTTACTAGGGATCACAAATGATTACGTTACATCAGAAGAAGTTGAAGCTTTAGTAAATGCTAGTACATTAACTTATGTCGGAGACTATTTTAAAGCGATAATGAAGATGAATGCTGCAGGATTAGATAGCAGTGAACTTATTAATGAGCTTAATTCTTCAAGTAACTTAATACCTGGAGCTTACGGACAAACAGCATATGGCTTATTGGCATTAGATAGCATTTCTACATCTGAAGATTATAGTAGTTTTGTTACTGCTGCATTGACTGATTTAGAGACTACAACTCCATATGATTTAGGATTAGATGCTGGTGGGATTAGTTTAGTTGCATTAAGCAATTATACTGGTGTTGACGTTTTAATAAGCGATTATACAACTTGGGTTAGTACAACTCAATTAGATAGTGGCGGAGTAATAACTAGAGATGTTATTTGGGGTGAAACAACTTATCCAGGAACAGAAAATGCATCTTCTATGAGTCAAATAATTTTAGGTATGATAGCAAATGGTATAGACCCTACTGGATTAGATTATACTAAAGGAACTAACAATTTAATCTCTAGATTACTAGAGTTTAGTACTGAAACAGGTTCATTTGATTATGTATTTGGAGACGAGTTGACTGAAGACTTAGCTTTTAGTACTCCTCAAGCTTTTTTAGCACTTGTCACTTACCAAGTTTATGCAAACACATATAGTGCAGTTAATCCATATGATTTTAAATAAATAATGAAGGAAGTGAGAGAATGAAAAAGATATTAATATCTTTTGTAGCAATATGTTTAATTATTGGTAGCTTTTTAGTTCTCTCTTATTATGATTTTTCAGATAAAGAAGGTACTATTTCAATTACTCTAAAAGATGAAAAAGGAGATACTATTTCAAATGAAGATTACGAATTTACAAACGAAGATACACTGTTTAGTATTTTAGATGAAAACTACGATTTAGGTTGTGCAAATTCAAGTTATCATGTAAGTGATGTCTGCGATAAAGGATTGTTTACAAGTCGGATATTATTAGAAATAAATACTTTAAAAACAGACTGGAGAAACTCGTATATTTCGATTTATGAAAATGAAGAATATTCAACTCAAGGAATTGATAATATTTCTATAAATGATGGAGATATATTTGTGTTTGAATATAAATTAGTTGGAGGTGACAATTAAGATGGATACTAAAAAAATGATAATGATTGCGCTATCTGTAGCAATTCTTTTCACTCAAGAACAGATAATGGTTTTTCTACCAAATATTAGTTTTACAGTAGTTTTAATTGTTGTGTTTGTAAGTGTATATAGTTTTAAAGAAAGCATTATTCTAATTACTGCTTATGTTATTTTGGATAATATTTATATGGGTGGAATGAACCCGTTTATAATCATTCCAATGTTGATTGCATGGTATCTAATCCCGATTAGTTATCACACAATTTTAAGAAGAACAACTAGCGAAGTTAAATTAGCAATATTTGCATTCGTTTTTGGTTTTGTATATGGTTGGGTTTATATTCCGTTTAGAATGATTCAAATTGGAATCGCAGAATTTTGGCCATATTTACTTGCGGATATATTATTCGAGGTTATTATGGGTTCATTTGGCTTCCTTACTGTTTTATGGCTGTTTAAGCCATTATATAACACTATGGATGAGATAATTAAGAGCAAAAAGCTTATAGCTTCAAAAAATTATAAATAGATTTTCAAGTTCATTCGGGCTTGTTTTCTATATTATATATATAAAGCAATAAAAAAATTGAACAAAAACCTTGCTAAATTATATGTAATTTGGTAAAATTATTAAGCCGTAAAAAATACACACACAACTAGAGTGAATGGCCCTGAGCTACTTTGGCAAAAAGTAGTGGTAGTTTACGTAGATAGTTAGTGGAGGCAAAATCAGAAGGAGGAATTAGAATGGCTGTAATATCAATGAAACAGTTATTAGAGGCTGGTGTACACTTTGGACATCAAACTCGTCGTTGGAATCCTAAAATGGACAAGTATATCTATACTTCTCGTGGTGGAATCCATATCATCGACTTACAAAAAACTGTAGGATTAATCGATGAAGCTTATGCAAAGTTACTTGAAGTTGGAAAAAATGGTGGAAAAGTCTTATTTGTAGGAACAAAGAAACAAGCTCAAGATGTTGTTAAGGAAGAATCGATTAGAACTGGACAATATTATGTATCTCAAAGATGGCTTGGTGGAACATTAACAAACTTTAAAACAATTAGAAAATCAATCAGAAGACTTCATGACATTACAAGAATGGAAAAAGATGGTACGTTTACACGTTTACCTAAAAAAGAAGTAATCGGATTAAACAAAGAATTGGCAAAACTAGAAAAATTCTTAGGTGGAATTAAAGATATGAAAACTTTACCTGAAGCAATTTTTGTTGTTGATCCAATGAAAGAAAAAAATGCAGTTTTAGAAGCAAGAAAATTACATATACCTGTATTTGGAATTGTTGATACAAACTGTGATCCTGATTTAGTTGACGTAATCATTCCAGCGAATGATGATGCAATAAGATCAGTAAAACTAATTGTTGGTAAATTAGCTAATGCGATGATCGTTGCAGCTGGTGGAGAAGTTAATGAACCTGAATCAAAATATCAAGCAAGCCCAGAACGTAGAGAATTCAATAAAAACAATAGAAAACCTTACGTTAAAAAACCTTGGGACAAAGACAAAAAACCTTACGTTAAAAAACCTTATGTAGCTGGCGAAAGAAAACCTTATGTAGCTGGCGAGAAAAAACCTTATGTAGCTGGGGTAAAGAAACCTTACGTAGCTGCAGATAAAAAACCATTTAACCAAAAAAGACAAGAAACTAAAGTAGAAGTTAAACCTACTGCAGCAGCACCTAAAGTAGAGGCTAAGAAAGAAGTTAAAGTTGCACCTGTTAAAGTTGTAGCTAAAGCTCCTGTAAAAGTAGAAACTAAAGTTGCACCTAAAGTAGAAACAAAAACGGCAAAAGTAACTAATGACATGTCTAAAATGACAGTTGCACAGTTAAAAGCTCTTTGTAAAGACAAAGGGATATCTGGATATTCAAAACTTAAAAAAGCAGAATTATTAAAAGCTTTAAAATAAATATTAAAAGAGCTTTCGAGCTCTTTTTTTAAAAGTTATAAATAGATAATATATTGAAATTAAAACAAATATATGATATTATATTCTTTGGAAAAAGAATTATTAGGAGGAAACAATTATGAAAATAAGTGCAAGCTTAGTAAAACAACTTAGAGATAAAACTGGAGCAGGAATGATGGACTGTAAGAAAGCCCTAACTGATACTGCTGGAGATATCGAACAAGCAATAGATTGGCTTAGAGAAAAAGGAATATCTAAAGCAGCTAAAAAAGCAGATAGAATTGCTGCTGAAGGTTTATGTAATGTATTAGTAAAAGGTAATAAAGCAGTTCTATTAGAATTAAATAGTGAAACTGATTTTGTTGCTAAAAATAAAGAATTCTTAGCATTACTTGATACATTAGCGAATTCAATATTAGATAGCGGTGCTACTAACACTGAAGATGCTTTAAAAGTAGATGTTGATGGTAGAGATGTTGAAAGATTATTAATTGATGCTACAGCAAAAATTGGTGAAAAATTCTCGTTAAGAAATGTAAGTTCACATACAATTTCTGATAATGAAGTATTTGGAGCTTATAAACATATGGGTGGAAGAATTGTTACATTAGTAGTTCTAGAAGATGGAAATCCTGATTTGGCAAAAGATATTGCAATGCATGTGGCTGCAATCAATCCTTTATATTTAGATAGATCACAAATTTCTCAAGAAGTAATTGATCACGAAACTCATATTCTTACAGAAGAAGCATTAAATGAAGGAAAACCTGCCAACATCGTTGAAAAAATGGTTGTTGGTAGACTTAATAAATACTTAAAAGAAATTTGCTTATTAAATCAACCATTCGTTAAAAATCCTGATTTAACTGTTGAAAAATTTATGAATGAAAACAACAGTAAAGTTAAATCTTTCTTACGACTTGAAGTTGGAGTAGGAATTGAAAAAAGAGTTGAAGATTTCGCTGCTGAAGTTGCAAGTGTAGTTAACAACTAATTATATTTAAAAAATAGGACACTTTTTTGTGTCCTATATTTATAAGGAGGGCTTTATATGACAATGAAAAAACGTATAATAATCAAACTTAGTGGAGAAGCATTAAGAGGCAAAAACAATGATATGGCTATTGATCCATTAAAAGTAAGAGAAGTTGCTAAAGAAATCAAAGGTGCATACGATTTGGGTGATTTAGAAATCGGTATTATTGTTGGTGGAGGTAATATTTGGCGTGGTAAAATGGCAAGTGAAATGGGTATGGAAAGAAGTAGTGCTGACTATATAGGAATGCTTGCTACAATTATGAATGCTCTAGCACTTCAAAATTCTCTTGAAGAACTTGGTCTTACTACAAGAACAATGACTTCACTTAATATTCCACAAGTTGCAGAACCTTATATTAGAAGAAAAGCAATTAGTAATTTAGAAAAAGGTATTATTGTAATATTTGGTGGAGGTACAGGAAATCCCTACTTCTCAACAGATACAACAAGTGCACTTCGTGCAGCAGAAATTGGAGCTAAAGTAATATTAATGGCTAAAAATGGAACTGATGGTG